>JAEWLO010000500.1 GCA_023457475.1 Pseudomonadota bacterium
GAGCCGGGCTCTGCCCGGCTCGCCTCCGCTCAACGCGGCTGGTAACGAATGCTCAGCCGGTACTCGCGCCCCGGCTGGTTGTACCAGGCGACCGTTTCATAGTCGCGGTCGAACACATTGGTCACCCGCCCCAGCACCGACCAGTCGCGGCTGATCGCATATTCCAGGCGCAGGTCCACGGTGCCGTAACCGGCCAGCCGCACGCTGTTGGCCGCATCGTCATATCGCTTGCCGGCCCCGAATGCGGTGACACCCGCACGGAACCCGCCGAACCGACGGTCCACGTCCAGCCGCGCGGTGTCGCGGGCGCGGCGCGCCAGCCAGTTGTCGAACTGCGCGCTGCCGTCGGTGCGGTTGCGCGGATCGGTGTGGCTGAGCTGTGCGTTGATATCGAAGCCGACCAGCGTCATCGAGCCCGTCAGCTCGGCACCGCGGATGCGCGCCTTTTCCACCTGCGCCATCATGAAGGTGGTGGAATCGTAGGTAATCAGGTCATCGATGCGCGTTTCATACACATCCAGACCCCAGCGCCAGCCGTCGCCCTGCTGGGCGATGCCGAGGTTGGCGCTCTTCGACTCCTCCGGCTCCAGCGTCGGCACGCCGCTCCACGGGTCATACAGGTCGCTGAAGGTCGGGGCCTTGAACGCGGTGCCGTAGCTGGCGTTGAGGCGGACGCCGCCGCCCAGGTCCATGCCCCAGCCCAGGCTGCCGGTGGTGTGGTTGCCGAACTGTTCGTTGTCGTCGTTGCGGACGCTGGCCTGCAGGTGATGTGCGCCGAAGCGGCCCTGGTACTGCAGGAACACGGCGGTGTTGTCGCGGCTGTCCACGAGGTAGCCGGCGCTGCTGCCGTCCAGGTTGTCCTGGCTCCAGTCGACGCCGCCGGTCAGCAGCTGGCCGTCGCCCAGGCCGATGTCGGCCTGCAGCGAGGCGTTGTCGCGGTGGGTCTGCGCCGCGCCCAGCCAGGTGTCGTCGTTGTAGTTGTCCGACTCGTTGTCGGCGCGACCGACATTCGCGGTCAGCGTAAAGCGCTCGCTGGGGGCATAGCGCACCTTGCCGCCCAGCACCTGCTGCAGGGTTTCGCTGTAGTTGTAGTAACCGTCGTAATGGTTCTCGCCTTCGGCGCGCAGCGCGGTGCCTTCCACGCTCAGCGCGTCGGTCAGTGCGTACCCGCCGCGCAGGCTCATCGACAGGTTGCGGTAGCCATCACGGTCCGGTTCGTCCGCACCGCAGCCGGCGAAGGTGACCGCGTCGCCGCGGCAGGCGTTGATGCCGTCGGTGTGCTGGTAGGCGATGTCGGTGCCGAACCAGCCACGCTCGCCGCTGCCCCCGATGCCGCCACTGGCTTCGCGCAGGCCATGGCTGCCACCGCCCAGGGTCAGGTGCGGTGCGAAGGTACCGGTGTTGCGGCGGGTGAAGATCTGGATCACGCCACCAATGGCGTCGGCACCGTACAGACTGGACTGCGGACCGCGCACGATCTCCACGCGTTCGATCTGCTCCAGCGGCAGGTCCTGCAGCATCGCCAGGCCCAGGTCGCCGGTGTTGATGCGCACGCCGTCCACCAGCACCAGGGTGTGGGCGGAGTTGGTGCCGCGCAGGAACAGCGAGCTCTGCTTGCCGATGCCACCGCTGTTGTTGAGGTTGATGCCGGCACGACCGCGCAGCAGGTCCTGCAGCGAGGGGGCCTGGCTGCGTTCGATCTCGGCGCGGTCGATCACCTGCGCCGGGGAAATGCTGTCCTGCAGGGCGATCGGCGTGCGCGTGGCGGTCACCAGTACGTCGTCGAGCGCGGTGGCATCGTCCTGTGCGGCGGCGAACAGGGGCAGGGCGGACAGCACGGCGAGGGACAGCACGCGCAGGTTCAAGGCACGGTGGTGCAGCTTCATCAAAGACTCCAGGCACCGCGCACGCCCGCGCGGCTGGGGAAAAGGATGATCACGCTGCAGTGGAAGACGACGGTGGGCAGGCGCACGACGGCGCTGCTTGCCGCCGCCATGCCCGCCGCATCGCAACCAGTCGGCTTCCAGGCCGGTCTCCGGGCTGGCGGGTCGATGGCGGACCATCGCACCAGACGCCTTCCCATGCCGCAGCACAGTGGCTTGTTGTCTGGCTTCCACGCTTACCGTTGCGGGGGCAGCGCCGGCCTGTTCACCGGCTTCCCGTTTAAACGGATGGCCAAAAGGCACCCGTCACCTGAAAGTGCGGGGATTCTACCGTACGGACACTCTGCGCGTAGCGCCACGCCCTGCGTGGCTGCTCTTCGTTCCGGCACCGCGCAGCCACGCCCACAGAAGCATTTTCCGTATTGGCGCGGCATGGGCCGGGCGCGTGGCGACGCGTTCATCCAATCAGCGCACGCGTGTAAGTGGGGCGCGGCGTGGCTCTACGCGTCTTCCTGCGCGTCCTCCGGGTCGTCGTCGGCGATGGTGCGCTCATACACCGGCCCGGATGCCGGCGGAGCCTTCTTCAACGGCTGTTCGGCGATGATCGCCTCGTACTCCGCCACCAGCGCGGTGCGCCGCGCCTCCGGCAGCTCCTGCCAGTGGCAGTCCTGCAGCGCGCCTTCCAGGGAGTAGAGCAGGTTGAGGCTGGGCTTGAACCCGGCCCGCTTCACCTTCACGAAGGCCCCGACCGCGCCGAGCGCGGACAGGTCCTCCGCCGTGCGCAACCCAACCTGGCGCAGCCAGGCCGCGCTCTTGGGGCCGATGTTGCGCAGCTTGGCACTCATCCCAGCGCCTCGACGAACACGGCGGCAATGGCTTCCAGGCCGGCCTGGTCCTCGGCGTCGAAACGCGCCAGCAGCGGGCTGTCCAGGTCGAATACGCCGATCAGCGTCTCGCCCTGGAACAGCGGCACCACCAGTTCCGATCGCGAGGCCGAGTCGCAGGCGATATGGCCCGGGAAGGCATCCACGTCCTCGATGCGCTGGGTGGTTCGGGTCGACGCGGCGGCGCCGCAGACCCCCTTGCTCAGCGGAATGCGCACGCAGGCCGGCAGGCCCTGGAACGGTCCCACGACCAGCTCGGTGCCATCGAAGAAATAGAAGCCGGCCCAGTTCAGGTCCGGCAGGGCGTGGTAGACCAGCGCGGAGAGGTTGGCGGCATTGGCGATGCGGTCGCGTTCGCCGTGCACCAGGGCACGGGCCTGGGCGAGCAGCTGGCCGTACTGTTCCGGCTTGCTGCCGGTGAGCGAGGAGGAGGTGAACATGGGCGCAGTCTAGCGTAGGGACACGCCACGCGTGTCCGCGATAATGCCCCCTCGTTCATCCCCTGCGATCATCATGTCCCAAGCCGTCCCGTTCCCGACCGCCGTCTACATCACCGGCACCGACACCGGCATCGGCAAGACCTTCAGCAGCTGCGTGCTGCTGCACACGCTGCGCCAACGCGGCCTGCGCGCGGTCGGCATGAAGCCGGTCGCGAGCGGCTGCGACCTGACAGCGGACGGCCTGCGCAACGAGGACGCCACCGCCCTGCAGGCGGCCAGCGACCCGGTGCCGGCCTATGCCGACCTCAACCCCTTCGCCCTGCCGTTGCCGCTGGCCCCCGAGCTGGCCGCCGCCGACGCCGGGGTGACCCTGTCGCTGCCCCCCATCGAGGCCGCGTTCGCCCGGCTTCGCGCCCAGGCCGACACCGTGGTCGTCGAGGGCGTCGGCGGCTGGCTCGCGCCGCTCAGTGCCGGGCTGGACCAGTCGGACCTGGTCCATGCCCTGCAGCTGCCCGTGGTGCTGGTCGTCGGCCTGCGCCTGGGCTGCCTCAACCACGCCCGGCTCAGCGCGCAGGCCATCGCCGCCAGCGGGGCTACGTGCATCGGCTGGATCGCCAACGAAGTGGACCCGCACATGGCCCGCATCGACGACAACGTGGCGATGCTGCGCGACCGGCTGCCGATGCCGTACTGGGGGCGGCTGCCCCATGCCCCGGGCGTGGACCCGGCGACGCTCGCGCCACGACTCTCGCTCTAGCGGGCCGCCAGCGTCGCCACCAGCCGCGGTTTCTCCCGGTACAGCGCCGGATAGCGGCGCTGCAGGTCCTGCACCTTGGGCAGGTCGTTGATGCGGATGTACAGCGACTCCGGGTGCAGCGTGAGGTAGTTCTGGTGGTAGCCCTCGGCGCGATGGAACGGCTTGCCGCCTTCCACCTGCGTGACCACCTTGGCCGGGAACACCTTTGCCTGGTCCAACTGGGCGATGTAGGCCTGCGTGGCGGTGCGCTGCGCGGGATCGTCGGCATACACCGCCGACCGGTACTGGGTGCCGCGATCCGGTCCCTGCCGGTTGAGCTGGGTGGGGTCGTGCGCGACCGAGAAGAACACCTGCATCAGCTGTGCGTAGCTCACCTGCGACGGATCGTAGGTGACCTGCACCGCTTCGGCGTGCCCGGTCTGCCCGGTGCCCACGCGTTCGTAGACCGCGTCGGCGGCGCTGCCGCCGATGTAGCCCGATACGGCGTTCTCCACGCCCTTCATGTGCTGGAACACGCCCTGCACGCCCCAGAAGCAACCGCCTGCGAACACCACCTGGGCGCGCGACACGCCTGGCTGTGTCAGCGCGGCGCGCCCGGCAGGTGCCGGAATCTGCACCTGGCTGGCAGGTGCGGCCATGACCGGACGGTCCAGGCTGACCACGGCGGTGACCGTGAGGGCGGCAATCGCCAGTGCCACACCGCCGGCCACCAGTTTCTCCATTCGAATCTTCATGCGATGTCTCCACGGTAGGGCGGACCCGCGGTCCGCCGCGCATCAACCAAACGTAAAGGCGTACGCGTGCACGCCTGGATCCAGAAACTCGATCTCGAAGGTGCGCTCGCGCACCGGCCCGGACTGACGGATCAGCTGATACAGCCGATTGCCGTCGACCTGACCGCTGCCGTCGGCCGCGCTGTCACCCCCGGCGGCGTCGCCCGGCGGCTGGCCATCGATCCGGACGCGGTAACGGACCGGCTTTCCGTCCGCGCCCGGCGACAACACCAGGTGCAGGTCACGTGCGTGGAAGCGGAACGCGATGCGTCCACCGGCACGGTCCAGCCGCGCGTCCTCGTCACCCACCGTCCAGCGGCCCCCCAGCGCCCACTGGTTCAACGCCAGCGTGCCCGGCACGGTGTAGTCGGCGGTACGCTCCGCCTGCTGGCCACCCGGTGACGCGAAGTTCTCGGCGCGGGCATGACCCAGGTAGGTTTCCGGGGACTTCAGGTTGCCCATGTCGGCCTGGCGTTCCACGCCGCCACGGGTGCTGGCCATGGCGCGTGCGGTGGACGGGGCATCGTCGGGCAGTGCATGCCCGGCCTCGCGCAGCAGCTGGCGGATGATCTGCTCGGACTGGCCATAGTTGCCTTCGCCGAAGTGATGCGCGCGGATGCGGCCCTGTGCGTCGATGAAGTAATGGGCCGGCCAGTAGCGGTTGTTGAAACCGCGCCAGATCGAGAAGTCGTTGTCGATCGCCACCGGGTAGTCGACCTGGAGGTCCTTCACCGCGCGGCGCACGTTGCCCTCGTTGCGCTCGAAGGCGAACTCCGGGGCGTGCACACCGATCACCACCAGCCCATGGTCGCGGTAGCGCTCGGCCCACTCGCGCACGTGCGGCAGGGCCCGAAGGCAGTTGATGCAGGAGTAGGTCCAGAAGTCGACCAGCACCACCTTGCCGCGCAGCCCTTCGGCGTCGAGCGGCGCGCTGTTGAGCCAGCCGGTCGCGCCGGCCAGCGACGGCAGTTCGCCTTCCACCGGCAGTTCGCCGCTGCCGGCATGCGTCGCCGACATCATCATCGCGCCACCGGCGGGCGGGGCATCCTGCTCGACCGGCAACCGGTTGAGCAGGCCCTGTTCCAGCTTCGCGGTGCTCACGGTGGACAGGCGGGTAAGCACGCCGGTGTCCCAGCCCATCGCGATGGCCACCACCGCCAGCAGCGCCGCCACGCCCAGTCCGCGTCGGATCCACTCGGTGGTGCCGAGCCGCTGCTTGAGCGCGGTGAACACGCGGCCGCCCACCCACAGCGCCAGCGCCAGCGAGGTGGCGGCACCGAGCGCATAGGCCAGCAGCAGGCCGCTGGTGCCCACGCTCGCGCCCTGCAGGGCCGCCCCGGTGAGGATAAGCCCGAGAATCGGGCCGGCACACGGAGCCCACAGCAGGCCGGTGGCTACGCCGATCAACAGCGAGGTGCCCACGCCGCCGCGCCCTGCATCGTTCGCGGCATCGGCGCGCGCACTCAACCGTGCGCCCGCGCGCTGGAACGGGGCCAGCAGCCGGTCGGCCAGCGCCGGCCACAGCAGCGCCAGCGCGAACAATGCCATCACCACCAGCGCGATCCAGCGCCCGATCTGGTTGGCCTGCGCCACCCATTGGCTGCCGACCGCCGCCAGGCTGGCGACCACGGCGAACATCAGCGCCATGCCCCCCAGCAGCGGCAGGCCACTGCGCAGGAAGGGACGGTCGGCCCTCGCGAACACGAAGGGCAGCACCGGCAGGATGCAGGGGCTGAGCAGGGTGAGTACGCCGCCGAGATAGGCCAGGACAAGCAGCAACATGGAAGATCCTTCTGGAAAGAGGGGCATTCGAGGACCGCGACACGCGGCGGGTCAGGTGCGCTGCGGAACCCGTACACGCATTTCGTCAGGGGCGGCCACGAACTGCATCGCCACGCCGTTCATGCAATACCGCAATCCGGTCGGCCGCGGCCCGTCGTCGAACACATGCCCCAGATGCCCGCCGCACCGCCGGCAGTGCGCTTCCACCCGCACCATGCCGTAGCTGGTGTCGCGGTCCTCGCCCACTGCGTCGTGCAGCGGGGCCCAGAAGCTCGGCCAGCCGGTGCCGCTGTCGAACTTGGTCGAGGACGAGAACAGCGGCAGCGCACAGCCGGCACAGGTGAAGGTGCCGCGCCGGTGTTCCTTGTTGAGCGGGCTGCTCCATGGCCGCTCGGTGCTTTTCCGGCGCAGCACGCTGTACTGCGCCGGGCTGAGCTGTTGCTGCCACTGCGCCTCGGTGTGCGTCACCTCGAACGTACGCGCGGGCGTGGCGGGCGTGGCGGGCGCGGCAGGAGCCGGGTTGCTGCAGGCTGAGAGCCCGAACACCCCGGCGGCCGCGGTAACGGCTCCCATGCCGAGGAAGGTGCGACGGGTAACGCGCATGGCC
Organism: Pseudomonadota bacterium; assembly: GCA_023457475.1. Lineage (GTDB taxonomy): Bacteria > Pseudomonadota > Gammaproteobacteria > Xanthomonadales > Xanthomonadaceae > Stenotrophomonas. The sequence continues at coordinate 7,127 of JAEWLO010000500.1, forward strand.
GGTCTCCGGGCAGGAACGATGAAGCCATGCTGCGCCCGGGGCGGTCAACGAATCCTCACGCAGGGTTAAATTTTCCGTGACACATTCAGCTGCCGATGCGCCGACAATGCTTCTACCCCTCCGAACCCCGTCTGTGCCGATGAGCACCCCCAAGCGCGTCCTGATCGTCGAAGACGATGCCCACATCGCCAACCTGCTGCGCATGCACCTGCGTGACGAAGGCTATGACGTCACCCACGCTGCCACCGGCGACGAGGGCCTGCGCCTGGTGGAGGCGCAGACGTGGAGCGCGCTGGTGCTGGACATCATGCTGCCCGGCGTGGATGGATTGGAGATCTGCCGGCGCGCCCGCGCGACCGCCCGCTACACACCGATCATCATCATCAGCGCCCGCGCCAGCGAGGTGCACCGTATCCTCGGCCTGGAGCTGGGTGCGGACGATTACCTCGCAAAACCCTTTTCCATGCTGGAACTGGTGGCACGGGTGAAGGCGCTGCTGCGCCGGACCGACGCCATGGCCCAGAACGCGCGCCTGGACGCCGGTCTGATCGAGGTGGCCGGCCTGCGCATCGACCCGATCGCGCGCAGCGCGCACGTGGATGGCCAACCGCTCGACCTGACCCCGCGCGAGTTCGACCTGCTGGCGTTCTTCGCCCGACATCCGGACCAGGTGTACTCGCGCATGGATCTGCTCAACCACGTGTGGGGCTACCAGCACGATGGTTACGAGCACACGGTGAACACCCACATCAACCGGCTGCGCAACAAGATCGAACGCGACCCCGCTGTACCCCAGCGCATCCAGACAGTCTGGGGCCGGGGTTACAAGCTGGTCGGCAGCGACGAGGGAAGCGGCGCATGATCCGGCTCACGCTGTCCCAGCGCCTGTCGGTGGTGTTCATCGCGCTGCTGCTTGCCTGCGGCATGGCGCTGATGGGGATCCAGATGCGCAGCACCACCCTGCATGAGCAGGAAACCGTGCAGCGCCTGTCGCGCGGACTGGCCGAGCACATCGCGCGCAGCGGTGAGCTGATGGATGCGCGCGGCATGCGTGGCGGCGACGTGCGCGCGCTGTTCGGCAAGCTGATGGCGGTCAATCCCAGCGTGGAGGTGTATCTGCTGGACGACCAGGGACGCATCCTCGGCCACGACGCCCCGCAGGGTCACCTCAAGCGTGACCGCGTCGACCTGGCACCGGTGCAGGCGCTGCTGCGCGATGAGCCGTTGCCGATCCTGGGCGACGATCCGCGCAGCGCCTCCGGGCGCAAGGTGTTCAACGCGGCACCGCTGTGGGTGCAGGGCCGGCAGGCGGGCTACATCTACGTGGTGCTGGTGGGCGAACAGCGCGAGGCGCTGGCGGCAAATGTGGCCGGCAACGCGGCCCTGCGCACCACGCTGTGGTCGCTGGCGATCGTGCTGGGGTTGGGCCTGGTGGCCGGCGTGGTGGCGTTCCGCTGGGTGACCCGCCCGCTGCGCCGGCTCACGGCGCGCATCCAGTCGTTCGACGTGGACCCGGGCCCGACGCCCGCATCACCCGACACCCGACGCCCCGCCTCCTCGGCGTCCACATCGCCCGACCCCGGTAGCGCCGGC
>JAEWLO010000501.1 GCA_023457475.1 Pseudomonadota bacterium
GGCCTACACCGGTTGTACGCCGCCCGGCGCGTTGCCGGAAGGCGAGGGCGGTGAAAGCGAGGGCGGGGGCTGGCGCAGCTGGTTCGGCCTGGACAAGAAGCCCGAGCCGGCCCCCGAGCCGGCACCGGCCGCACCTGCGGCCACTCCCCCGACTCGCTGAGTCGCTTCCGAGGTCGACGCCCATGAATGAGTTCCGCCGTTTGATCCCCTTCGCGACCGTGCTTGCCGTGGGCTTGGGCGGTTGCATGCCTGCCACCGCGCCGGTCAAGGCACCTGTTGACACCACCACGCCGGCACAGCGCCTGGCGGCGGTGGACGCGGCCGCCGGGAAGGACGACACCGAACTGGATGTCCAACCGCTGCGCGATGGCGGCATGGAGGACCTGCGGGTAGTCGCGCAGGGCAAGCGCCAGTCCGGTGATCTGGCCGGTGCGGCCGCCGCGCTCGACCAGGCGCTGCAGGTTTCCGAAGGGGACCCGGCGCTGCTGCAGGAGCGCGCGGACGTTGCGTTGCTGCAGGGCGAATGGTCCACAGCGGAGACGCTGGCCCGCAAGGCGGTGGAACTGGGCTCGAAGACCGGCCCGCTGTGCCGCCGCCATTGGGCGACCATCGAGCAGGCGCGTCTGGCGCGAGGGGAAAAGGAGAATGCCGTCTCCGCGCATGCGCAGATCGAAGGCTGCACCGTGCCAGGGATCAAGCGCTACTGATCGCAACGCCGGGCTGTGCCCGGCAACCCGACATTGCGTGGGATAATCCCGGCATGATCCACCTCGCTCATGCCAGCACCGAGGCCCTCAGCGAGGGCGGGGCGCTGGCCAGCCATCTCGATGCCTTCGTCGCCCGGCCGGCGCAGCTGCGGCTGACCGCAGCCATCGGCGAGGCCTTCGAGCAGCGCGAGGTGCTGTTGGCCGAAGCGGGCACCGGCACCGGCAAGACGTTCGCCTATCTGGTGCCGGCACTGTTGTCCGGCCTGCGGACCATCATCTCCACCGGCACCCGCGCGCTGCAGGACCAGCTCTATCATCGCGACCTGCCGCGCGTGCGCGCCGCACTGGGCGTCGGCCACAGCAGCGCACTGCTGAAGGGGCGCGCCAATTATCTGTGCCGCTACCGCCTGCAGCAGGCGCGGGGCGAGCCGCGTTTCAGCAGCCCCGAGCAGGTGGCCCAGTTCCAGCGCATCCTGGCCTGGTCCGGTCGTACCCGGCATGGCGACATGGCCGAGCTGGAGGCATTGCCGGAAGACTCGCCGCTGTACCCGATGGTGACCTCCACGGTCGACAACTGCCTGGGCACCGAGTGCCCGTTCTGGAGCGACTGCTTCGTGGTGCAGGCGCGCCAGCGTGCACAGGCCGCCGACGTGGTCGTGGTGAATCACCATCTGTTGCTGGCCGACCTGGCACTCAAGCAGGAAGGGTTCGGTGAAATCCTGCCGGGTGCGCAGGCCTTCGTGATCGACGAGGCGCATCAGCTGCCCGAACTGGCGGCGAACTTCTTCGGCGAAGGCTTCGGCATGCGGCCGTGGCAGGAACTGGCGCGCGACTGCCTGGCCGAGAGCCGCAGCGTGGCCGGGGCACAGGCGGCGCTGCAGGGCGGTGCAACAGCACTGGAGCACGCACTGCGCGCGCTGCGCACGGCGATGGAGGGGCTGCCGTCGCGCGGCACGCAGTGGCGCGCGCTTGCCGTGCCCCAGGTCCGTGACGGGTTTGATGCCGCCATGAGCGCGCTGGTCGCCCTGCGCGATGCACTGGAGGGCGTGCGCGAGGCGTCGCCCGGACTCGACGCCTGTCATGCGCGCGCGGTCGAGGCGGTGTCGAGGTTGTCGCGTTGGCTGGGTGACGATGCACCGCTGCTCGATTTCGACGCGGACCCGGACGAAGCCGCGGCCGGGTCGGCAGACGTGTTGTGGTACGAGCTCACCCCGCGCGGCTTCCGCTGCCAGCGCACGCCGATGGACGTCTCCGGGCCCCTGCGCGAGCATCGCCAACGGTCACAGGCGGCATGGGTGTTCACGTCGGCCACGTTGACGGTGAACGGGCACTTCGAGCACATCGCCGGCCGCCTCGGACTGGAAGATCCCATCACCCTGCTGCAGCCCAGCCCCTTCGACTGGCACCGCCAGGCGCTGTGTTACCTGCCCACCGGCTTGCCCGACCCCGCCGCGCGTGGCTTCGGTACCGCCCTGATCGCCACGCTCACGCCGGTGCTGGAGGCGTCCGGCGGTCGCGCGTTCCTGTTGTTCGCTTCGCATCGCGCCCTGCGCGAGGCGGCCGAGGCATTGCGCGACTCACCGTGGCCATTGTTCGTACAGGGCGAGGCCCCAAGGGCGACGCTGCTGCAGCGGTTCCGTGATTCCGGCAATGGCGTGCTGCTGGGCTCGGCCAGCTTCCGCGAGGGCGTGGATGTGGTGGGTGATGCGCTCAGTGTCGTGGTGATCGACAAGCTCCCGTTCGCCGCGCCGGACGACCCGGTGTTCGAGGCGCGGCTGGAGGCGATCCGGCGCGAGGGCGGCAATCCGTTCCGCGATGAGCAACTGCCGCAGGCAGTCATCGCGCTCAAGCAGGGTGTGGGGCGGCTGATCCGCAGCGAGACCGATCGCGGTGTGCTGGTGCTGTGCGACCCGCGGCTGACCTCACGCAGCTATGGGCGGGTGTTCCTGGACTCGTTGCCGCCGTTCCGCCGCACCCGGACGCTCGACGATGTGCAGGCCTTCTTTGCGCCACAATGGCCGCCGGATGCCCCTGCGCCGGAAGCGCCTGCTGCTGATGCCGTTCCGTTCCCGACCTCCCTGTTCTGAGACTCCGTGCCGTCCCCATGAAACTGCTCGCCTTTGAAACCGCCACCGAAGCCTGCTCCGTTGCTGTCCATGTCGACGGGCAGGTGCTCGAGCGCTTCGAGCTGGCTCCACGCCGCCATGCCGAACTCAGCCTGCCGTGGGCCGAGGCTCTGCTGGCGGAGGCGGGGGTGTCGCGATCACAGCTGGACGCGATCGCACTCGGGCGCGGGCCGGGGGCGTTCACGGGGGTGCGCCTGGCCATCGCCATCGCCCAGGGCATCGCGCTGGCGCTGGATCGCCCCTTGATTCCCGTGTCCACCCTTCAGGCGCTGGCGCTGCGTGCGCCGGCCGGCCACGATCAGGTGTTGACCAGCATCGACGCTCGCATGGGGGAGGTCTACGTGGCCCGGCAGGTGCGCGTGGACGGGACCTGGCAGTTGCAGGGCGAGGAGGCCGTCTGTGCCCCGGATGCGGTGGAACTGCCCGATGGCAGCCGCTGGTTCGGTGTGGGGACCGGGTTTGGTGCAGCCGAAGGGGTGCTGGCGTCGCGTCTGGAAGGGCAGCTGTACGGCGTGGATGCGCAGGCGTTGCCGCGTGCATCGGACGTGCTGGCGCTGGCGGTGCCGATGCTCGAGCGCGGGGAGGTCACCGCGCCCGAGTTCGTGGAACCGGCCTACCTGCGCAACAACGTGGCGCTGACGCTGGTGGAACAGCAGGCCGCGCGGGCGGCGAAACAGGGGTAATCAGCACCCCGAAGCCACGCAGGGAGTGGCTCTACGCGGATCACACCTTACCGGTCGTCGCGCAGCTCGCCGCCGGGCAGGAACACCCAGGTCCGGGTGACCTGAAGAATATCCACGCCGTCATCGGTCTTCGGCAGCGGGGGGTATGGCTGCGCCAGGCGCACCACCCGCAGCGCGGTTTCGTCCAGCAGGGGCGTGCCGCTGCTGCGCAGGATGCGGGCGCTTTCCACGCTGCCGTCGCGACGCACGCCGACCGTGATCACCACCTGGCCCCCCAGGCGGCGCTGCCGTGCTTCGTCCGGATAGTTGAGATTGCCCACCCGTTCAGCACGGTCCACCCAGGCGCGCAGGTAATTGGCGTAGGCGTACTCGCGGGTGCTGGCCGAGACGAACTTGCGGTTGGGGCGTTTGGCGTACTGGGCCGAGCGCAGATGCACCTCGGCCGCCAACCGTGCCATCTCTGCGTCGCGCTGCTCGCGCGCGGTCATCGGCGCGTCGGGGCGCGGCTCCTCGGGCAGCGGCTGCGGCTGCGCCTAAGCCACCTGGTCGGGGCTGTTGCGGTTCGCCACCACGCCGGCCTGGGGCGGGGGCGGGCGGGCTGCATCCTGGCGCTGCTGCGGTACCGGCGAGAGCCCGGCCTGCGGCTGCGGGACGATCCCGGCCTGGTTGTCGCGCGGGCGCTGCGCGGTGTCGTGGTCGCCGCCGCCCTGCTGGTTGGCCTGGGCCAGGAAGTCGGCCTGCTTTGGCGTGAGCGGCGTGGAGGTCTGGCTGAAGATCACGTCGAGTGTCGGTACCAGCGCGGCGTTGTCGGTCACCGCGAAGCCCACGCCCAGGATCAGCAGACCATGCACCAGCGCCGACAGCGCCAGGGTGGCTCCCAGCCGCTGCGATTCACGGGCCTGCAATGGCTGCAGCGGATCGAGCGCGGCACTCATTGCGACAGGCCGGCCTCGATGGCATCGAACAGGGTGCCGGCGATGTTCAGCCCGAACTGCGCATCCAGCTCGCGTACGCAGGTCGGACTGGTCACGTTGACTTCGGTGAGGTAGTCGCCGATCACGTCCAGGCCCACGAAACGCATCCCGCGTCGCTTCATTTCCGGCCCCACCTGCGCCGCGATCCAGCGGTCGCGATCGCTCAGCGGGCGACCTTCGCCGCGGCCGCCGGCGGCGAGGTTGCCGCGGAACTCGTCGCCCTGCGGAATGCGGGCCAGGCAGTAATCCACCGGTTCGCCATCCACCAGCAGGATGCGCTTGTCGCCGGCGGTGATGTCCGGGATGAACTTCTGCGCCAGCGCCAGTTTGCGGCCGCCGTCGGTCAATGTTTCCAGGATCACGTTGAGATTGGGGTCGCCGGTGCCGCTGCGGAAGATCGAACGACCGCCCATGCCGTCCAGCGGCTTGAGCACGGCCTGGCCCTGTTCGAGCACGAAGGCCTTGAGGTCGGCGTTGCTGCGGCTGACCAGGGTCGGGGGGCAGCACTGTGGGAACAGCAGCGCGGCCAGTTTCTCGTTGTAGTCGCGCAGGCCCTGTGGGTCGTTCACGACCACGGCTCCGGCCTGCTGGGCCACGGCCAGCACCTGGGTGTCGTAGATGAATTCGGCATCCACCGGCGGGTCCTTGCGCATCAGCACCACCTGGCCGGGTCCGAACACGGTCTGGCTGAATTCGCCCAGGGTAAACCAGTCGCCCTTGTCGTCGCGGACCTGCAGGGGGGCCGTGCTGGCCACCGCCAGGCCATCGCGCAGGGCCAGGCCGCCGGGGCGGACGTAATGGAGGACGTGGCCGCGTCGCTGGGCTTCCAGCAGCATGGCAAAGGTGGTGTCCTTGGCGATCTTGATGTGGGCGATGGGGTCCATCACCACGATGACATTCAACGGCATGGTCGCAACCTGGCGGGCAGGCGCTGATGGTAGCTGCAATCGGGGGTGGCCCGCCTCCCTGACTGCGCGGAACGCTGCGTCCGGCGTCTTCACGGTTTGCGCAGTTGGGGGCGGGTAAGGTCAGGCGGGGGCGCGAGTGGCTTGGGTTGTACGCCAGACCCTTGATGCCGGAGGCCCGGTGGGATATAGATACGCTTTCGCAGCGGCGCCGGATCACCATGCAGAAGCGTCGCGCGCTCGGGGAAAGGTAATGACTGAAAACATGGCTGCGGGTGGGGAACTCGCAGGGCTCAGAGTCATGGTCATCGATGATTCGAAGACCATTCGCAGGACCGCGGAAACACTGCTCAAGCGCGAAGGCTGCGAGGTGGTGACCGCGACCGATGGTTTCGAGGCGTTGGCCAAGATTGCCGACCAACAGCCGCAGATCATCTTCGTGGACATCATGATGCCGCGTCTCGACGGGTATCAGACCTGCGCGCTGATCAAGGGAAACCAGCTGTTCAAGTCCACGCCGGTGATCATGCTGTCCTCCAAGGACGGCCTGTTCGACAAGGCACGCGGACGCATCGTGGGCTCGGAGCAGTACCTGACCAAGCCCTTCACGCGGGAAGAACTGCTGGGTGCCATCCGCACATACGTAAACGCCTGACCAGGGGGGAAAGGCACAATGGCTCGTATCGTTCTGATCGAGGATTCACCGACCGACCAGGCGGTGTTCACGCAGTGGCTGGCCGAGGCCGGGCACGAGGTTGTCGCGGTCAACAATGCCGAAGAGGGCGTTGAGCTTGTCCGTGTCCAGCTGCCGGATCTGGTGCTGATGGACGTGGTGCTGCCCGGCATGAGTGGCTTCCAGGCCACCCGTGCGCTGAACCGCGACGCCGCCACCAAGGGCATTCCGGTCATCATCGTCAGCACCAAGGACATGGATACCGACAAGGCCTGGGGGCTGCGGCAGGGGGCCAGCGATTACATGGTCAAGCCGCCGCGCAGGGAAGAACTGATCGCGCGGATCAACGAACTGATCGCGCAGTCCAGCGAAAGGGTGCCGTGATGCGCTCACCCTTCGACATCCTCGAAGCCTACGAACGGCGCAGCCTGGCCCATGCGGTGCAGCTGCCCGAGCGTCAGTTCGCGCAGGACCTGTGGCGCGGCGTCGGCTACCGGGTTGGCAGCCGCCGGCTGGTGTCGGACTTCCGCGAGGTAGTGGAAATCGTGCCGATGCCGCCGGTCACCCCGGTGCCTGGAGCCCATCCGTGGCTGCTCGGGGTCGGCAACCTGCGCGGCAACCTGTTCCCGGTGGTCGACCTGCGGTGCTTCCTGGAGGGCGAGCGTACCGCCCAGCAGGAAGGCCAGCGCGTGCTGATCATGCGTCAGGCCGGCGGCGACGTCGCCCTGACCATTGACGAACTGTTCGGTCAGCGCAGCTTCGACCAGACCCAGGACACGGGCGTGGGCGCACTGGCGGACGGGCGGTATGCCCATTTCGTCGATCGTGCCTTCCATAGTGATGGCCATGACTGGGGCGTGTTCTCGCTGTCCCTGCTGTCGCGTACCCCCGAATTCAGGCAGGCCGCGGCCTGATCGCTGCTGCCTGCCTCACTGCATTGAAGATCGAGGTTGAACGATGAGTACTTCTTCGGATACCGCCAAGGCCGGCAAACTGGGCTCGGTGGGAACCAATTTCTGGCTGGTTCTGCTGGCCCTGTCGATGATCGCGTTCGGCGTGAACACCGGCATGTCCACCTGGCAGGGCAGCCGCCTGGCCGGTGCCAGCACCGGCGCGGCCGACCTCCAGGTGCTCTCGCAGCAGCTGGCCAACCAGGGCCGTGAAGCGGTCTCGGGCAACGCGCAGGCCTTCACCGCGTTCAAGGACACCAAGTCCCGCATCGAGAGCACCGTGAGCAGCCTGCAGGGACGCTACGGCGACAACGCTACCGTGGCAGGCCCGATGAAGCAGCTGAACCAGACCTGGGAGCCGCTCGGCAAGAGCGCCGCCCAGCTGGTGGCCAGCGAGCCGGCCGTGCTGGCCCTGGCCGGCAACGCCAACAACTTCGTCAATGGCGTCCCGGCGTTGCAGGCACAGCTGAATGAAGTGGTCCGCGCCATGTCCGCCAGCGGTGCCCCCGCTTCGCAGGTGTACAACGCGCTGCAGCAGGTGGTGGTGATCGGCTCGATGGCCCGTCGCGTGACCGAAATGCGCGCGGGCGGTGCCAATGCCGCCGCCGCCGGCGACGCGCTGGCCCGTGACTCGGTGGTGTTCACCCAGGTGCTGGGCGCGCTGCGCAATGGCAACGAGGAACTGGGCATCGCCCCGGTGCGCAACCCCGCTGCGCTGTCGGCGCTGGAGCAGTCGCAGAAGCAGTGGGACACCATGAAGCAGGACGCCGACGCGATCCTGGCCAGCTCGCGCCAGCTGTTCTCGGCGCAGTCTTCGGCCGCGGCACTGACCGCCGGTTCGGCCAAGATGCTGGAGGACAGCAAGCGGCTGTTCGAAGCCTTCTCCTCGTTCGGTTCGGTCCGCGACACCCGTCTGTTCCCGAACTTCTGGCTGGGTGTGGTCTCCGGCGCGCTGTCGCTGATCGCCATCATCGGCTTCGTCAGCAGCACCGTGCGCAGCCGCTCGCGCGAGCAGGAACTGCGCTACCAGACCCAGGTGGAATTCAACAGCCGCAACCAGCAGGCGATCATGCGGCTGCTGGACGAAATCAGTTCGCTGGGTGAAGGCGACCTGACCGTGAAGGCCTCGGTGACCGAGGACATGACCGGCGCGATCGCCGACGCAATCAACTACGCCGTGGACGAACTGCGCCACCTGGTGACCACCATCAACGACACCTCGGCCAAGGTGGCCGTGTCGACCCAGGAAACCCAGGCCACGGCCATGCAGCTGGCGGAAGCGGCCGGCCACCAGGCCAACCAGATCACCTCGGCGTCCGATCGGATCGGCGAAATCGCATCGAGCATCGAACAGGTGTCGCGCAACTCGGCCGAGTCGGCCGACGTGGCACAGCGTTCGGTGGTGATCGCGGCCGAAGGTGCCGGCGTGGTGCGCGAAACCATCCAGGGCATGGACCAGATCCGCGACCAGATCCAGGAAACGTCCAAGCGCATCAAGCGCCTGGGTGAGTCCTCGCAGGAAATCGGCTCGATCGTGGAACTGATCAACGACATTTCCGAGCAGACC
>JAEWLO010000502.1 GCA_023457475.1 Pseudomonadota bacterium
GCCCCGGCCTGCACCCCCGCGCGCGCCCGCACCCGCTGCGCGCGCCCCGGTCCCACCTGCCAATGCGCCGAATCCGTCGCGCCCCAACACCTGGCAGGAACTGCAGGCCCAGGCCATGAACCCGGCCTCCAGCCCCCGCGAGCACCGCCGTGCCAGCGAGCGCACCTCCCGTTGGCTGCGTATGCGCTGCGGCAGCCAAGCCTATGCGCTGGAACTGCTCAAGGTCCAGGAAGTCGTGCTGCCCGTGCCCCTGCTGCCGCTGCGCGGCACCGCCACGGCCATGCTGGGCATCATGAATCTGCGTGGCCAGGTGGTTCCCGTCATGGACCTGGCCACCCACCTGGGGGCGCGCACCGCCCCGGATGACGCCAACACCCGCATCGTGGTGCTGGAGGAGAACGGGGACACCATGGGCCTGCGTGTGTCTGCGGTGGAAGACGTCGCCAACCTCACCGACTCCCAGATCGAACCGCCGGACACCGCGCGCATCTGCCAGATCTCCAACGACCTGTTCCGCGGCGTGGCCCGGATCTCGGCCCAACCGATGATCCTGCTGGACGCCACCCAGCTGTTGAACTGAGGACGATGCCGGGACCGGCCGGAGCCGACGATCAGAAACCCCTAAAGGTTCCCACAACCTCGCCGTTATTGACCTTGGAACCGTTTGTCCGGAGCAACGATGAGCACTGTGGCCCTGGGTGATGATCTCGGCATCGAGAACAGCACCGAGCTCAAAACCCGCCTCGCCCCCCTGGTGGAACAGGCCGGCGACCTGACGCTGGATGCCAGCCAGGTCGGCCGTATCCATACCGCCGCCATGCAGGTGCTGTGCGCCTTCGTCGACGCCCGCCGCCAGGCAGGCCATGCGACCGGATTCGACGGCTGCACCCCAACCTTCCGTGACGCCGCGCGCCTGCTCGGCCTCACCCAGGCCCTGGGCCTGGAAGCACCCCATGACAACCTGAAATCTGTGGAGAACGCGGCATGAGCGCACGTATCTTGGTGGTGGACGATTCGGCGTCGATGCGCCAGATGGTCTCCTTCGCCCTCACCTCGGCCGGCTTTTCCGTCGAAGAGGCCGAGGACGGTGCCGTCGCGCTGGGCCGTGCCAAGGGCCAGCGGTTCAATGCCGTCGTCACCGACGTCAACATGCCGAACATGGACGGCATCTCGCTGATCCGCGAACTGCGCCAGCTGCCGGATTACAAGTTCACCCCGATGCTGATGCTGACCACCGAATCGGCTGCCGACAAGAAATCCGAAGGCAAAGCCGCCGGCGCGACCGGCTGGCTGGTCAAGCCGTTCAACCCGGAACAGCTGGTCGCCACCGTCCAGAAAGTCCTGGGCTGATCCCCTGCACCACCCTGCACTTCCCTTTCCCGTAACCGGACCCCAACGCCCATGAGCATGGACCTGCAACGCTTCCACGCCACCTTCTTCGAGGAAAGCCGCGAAGGCCTGGACGCCATGGAAGCCGGGCTGCTGGCACTGGAATCGGGCCAGCAGGATCCGGAGATCATCAATTCGGTGTTCCGCGCCGCGCACTCCATCAAGGGCGGTGCCGGCACTTTCGGTTTCGACGCGATTGCCGCGTTGACGCATGTCCTGGAAACGCTGCTGGACGAGCTGCGCTCAGGCAAGCGCGCGCTGGAGCCGGCTGCCGTGGATGCCATGCTGTCGTCCGGGGACGTGCTTCGCGCCCTGTTGCGCGAAGCCGAGCACGGCCAGCCGGCCGACCCGCAGGCCGGGGCCGCGGTGAAGGCGCGCCTGGAAGCGGTGCTCTCGGGCCAGGCCGCCAGCGCGGCCGCACCGGCAACCGCCAAGGGCGATGAGACGCCCGAAGCGTGGCAGATCGGTTTCGTGCCGGCCCCTTCGCTGTTCATGAGCGGCAACGACCCGCTGCGCATCATCCGCGAACTGGAACACCTGGGATCGCTGCAGGTGGCCGCACGGCTGGAACGCCTGCCCGGCTTCGACGCCCTCGACCCGCTCGAAGCCCACCTCGCCTGGGACCTGGGCCTGGTCGGCAAGGTGCCGCGCAGCAAGATCGAAGACACCTTTGCATGGGTGGTGGACGACTGCGAGCTGGACATCCGTCCGGCCGCGCCGCCGAGTCTCGCCACGCAGGCACCCGCTGCCGCCGTTGCGGTCGCGGGATCGGCTGCCGCGGCACCAGCGGCCGCACCCGCCGCCGGCAGCACACCGGCCAATGAAGCGGAGACCTCGATCCGCGTCAGCGTGGACAAGGTCGACGCACTGATCAATCTCGTCGGCGAACTGGTCATTACCCAGGCCATGCTGAAGCAGGTCTCGCATGCACTGGATCCGGTGCATGCCGAACAGCTGTTCGCCGGCCTGGACCTGCTGGAGCGCAACACCCGCGACCTGCAGGAAGCCGTCATCGGCGTGCGCATGTTGCCGGTGGACGCAGTGTTCCGCCGTTTCCCGCGCCTGGTGCGTGACCTCTCCAGCCGTCTCGGCAAGCAGGTTCGCCTGCGCACCGTCGGCGAAGGCACCGAACTGGACAAGGGCCTGATCGAGAAGATCGCCGACCCGCTTGTCCATCTGGTTCGCAACTCGATCGACCACGGCCTGGAAATGCCGGACGTCCGCAAGGGCGCTGGCAAGGACGAAACCGGCACCATCACGCTGGCGGCGTCGCACCAGGGCGGCCACATCGTGATCGAAGTCAGCGATGACGGCCGTGGCCTCAACCGCGAGAAGATTCTGGCCAAGGCCCAGGAGCGCGGCCTGCCGGTGCCGGAAAACCCGACCGACAGCCAGGTCTGGGACCTGATCTTCCAGCCGGGCTTCTCCACCGCCGACGCGGTCACCGATCTGTCCGGCCGTGGCGTGGGCATGGACGTGGTCCGCCGCAACATCCAGGCGCTGGGTGGCGAAGTACAGATTGAAAGCAGCCTGGGCGCGGGCACCCGCACCCTGATCCGCCTGCCACTGACCCTGGCGATTCTGGATGGCATGACCGTCTCGGTCGCCGGTGAAACCCTGATCCTGCCGTTGGCGTACGTGCTGGAAGCCCTGCAGCCGCAGGCCGAGGACGTCCGCACCATGGCCGGCGAAGGCCGCGTGCTGCGCGTCCGCGGCGAGTATCTGCCGATCCTTTCGCTGAGCGAATACTACGGCTACGGCCACCGCGCCAACGAAGACTCGCTGGTGGTGGTGGTCGAAGGCGACGGTCAGAAGATCGCGCTGGAAGTGGACGAACTGGTCGGCCAGCAGCAGGTGGTGGTCAAGAACATCGAGAACAACTACCGCCGCATCAGTGGCGTCTCCGGTGCCACCATCCTCGGCGACGGCCGCGTCGCCCTCATCGTCGACATCGGCGGCCTGGTCCGCTCCCTGCGAGTGCCGCAGGCGGCCTGAGGTCTCCGTTCAAGCAACAACAAAAAGCCCTCGCATCGCGGGGGCTTTTTTTTTGCACAGCCCCGTAGAACCGGGCTCTGCCCGGCTCTTCATGCATCCAGGCGAACAGCCGTTGGCTGATGCACGGCCCAGCTTGGCCGTCCGGTGCGGGTTTGCGGGACACGCCGTGAATCCATCCATGGAGGCTCGTCAAAAACATCCATGTTTTTGACGGTCCCGCAAACCC
>JAEWLO010000503.1 GCA_023457475.1 Pseudomonadota bacterium
ATTCAACCCACCGACGCGACGCTGCGGTAGGGTCGGTCGCCAGACGACTGCCGATAACGGCTCAACGTCCGGTAACGTCGCGAAATGATCGAACGGATCAGCACCGCCTGGGCCGGCCAACGGCCGGCGCTACCGGTCTCGATCATTCCCCTGCGTTACCGGTTGGCGTGGGGTTCATGGTTCAACACCCGGTGACGCAGGGAATCATCCATCGCTCCGTTTGGGCTTTCTACGCGGCGCATGGGATATCGGCACCTGCGTGATGGCGTCGATCGACCAGAACAGCACCGAGGCAACGAGCGGGATCTCCCCGATCACCAGAACGACCATGGCGGGCTTCAACATCGGTATGAGCACCACCGCGACGCCGATCATCCACGGGCTGAATGTCATCTGGAAAGGACCACGTCGCCACAACCGCACGCCTGCCAGTACGGCCGTCACCCACGCGAGGCAGATGCCGAGTTCCGGCACGCGCGACATCTGGATGAGCCACCAGGCACCGCAGGTCATCGCCGGAATGACCATCAACCGCAACAGCCAGGACCGGTTTCGGGGATGCTCGGCCCCCACTTGCCATCGCACCAGTCCCCACAACGGCAACGCCGTGGACCCGAGCACCAGCGTGGCCAATCCCAAGGTCACGGCGAGGCCCTTGAACTGGCTTCGGGAGCCCCCCGCCACCGTATCGGCCAGCTCCAGCATCAACGCGAATCCGACCCATCCCATTGCGAGGATCACGCTGCGCAGCAGCGCCAGCTGCATCTTCGGTCCGGTGACCTCCCATGGACACCCTAGCGCCCGCCAGAACGCGACCTGACGCGGCTCCAGCGGCGTACTGCCCGGCTTCAGGCGGACGCGGTTGAGATACACGTACATGGGATCGCGACGACCGGGTGCCGCAGCAGACAGCAGAGCGCGCAGCCGGTTCCAGGGCCGTCGCAAGCGCACCAGACGCGGGTCGTCATCGTCCGGTGTTGCATAGTCCCTGCCCCCGCGGAACGGCGAGGATGCCAGACGCGCCTCCCGGTAGACCCACACGCGATGCATCAGATCACGCGAGTAGGCAAGTTCATCAGGATCCACGCCGCTCGCAATGTCATCCCACTCGAAGAAGTCCGCGAGGGCATCGAAGGTATCTTCGTGGACGGGCACCTCGTGGGCCAGCAGATGTGCCAGGACTGACTCGCTGATCCAGGGCCGGTCCTGCAGCGACCAGAGTTCGGGGCGGGCCTCCAGCCACGTCATCAGATCATCGGCTGTGCAATCGCTGGCGGCGTGCGCGATCGTCTGGGCGAAGGCTTCAATATCCAGCGACGGCCCCAATGCCAAGGGGGGCGCGGAAGGGTCGAGGGCTGGTGCTACCGGCTCAACCGCCGCGCGGCGAGGTGGCACGTGTGCCACCGTGTCGTCGGTTGTGTCTGGCGCAGGAGCCGGTGATGGGAGAGCGCGCGGCTCCCCCGCATGCCGCTCCACCCAGCCCAGTGCGTCCTGGTAGGCCTCATGCAACTGTTGGAAGCCCTCCGGATCGTCATCCGGCCGCGTATGACGCAACCGCTGTGCATAGGCGCGCTTCACCGCACGCACGTCGGCGTCGGTGTCCAGCCCCAGTTCTTCCAGCCCCCAGCTCATGGCGTTACCGCATCTGAGAACGCGGCGCGTTGGACAGCGGAACCTGGGTCACCGCGTCGATGATCCAGAACAGGATCGCACCGCCCACCGCGACCTCACCGAACAACAGGACCGCCGCGCCCAGCTTCACAAGCGGAAGGGCGACCAGGAACATCCAGGGACTGACGGTGAAGTCGAACCCGCCACGAAGGTACATGCGCACGAAAGCCAGCGCGCAGACGGGCCAGCCAAGCAGCGTGCCCGCGATGCGTGCATCGGCCAGGTAAATGAGCAGGAGCGCGCCCACGGCCAGTACCGGAATGAACAGCAATCGCAGCAGCCAGCCGCGTGGGCGAGGGTGTTCCTTCTCCGCCTGCCACTGCACCAGGCGGACAACGTGCAAAGCCAGGGTTCCCACCAGCAGGATCACCAGCGTTCCATAGGCCGCCATCTGGAAGGCCAGGCGGAGGACGTTCTGCGTACGAACCGGGTCGCCCGGCTGCGACCACAGGCTCAACAGCGTAAACCCGGTCATCAGTGCCAACCAGCACAACGCGACAACAACGCTGCGCAGCAACGCCAGCTGCATCTTGGGGCCATTGATCTCTTTGCGCTGTGCCAGCGCCAACCAGAACCCGACCTGCTTGGGCTGCATCGGCGGCGGTGCTTGCCCGGCGTCCTGGACGTCCAGCAGCTCCAGCGTCCGGCGCATCTCTTCCGTGCGCCCGGGCACGCTCGCGGTCAGCAGCGCCTGCAGTGGCTTCCAGGGGCGGCTGAGCCGGTCCATGCGCGCGCTAGCCTGTACGGGGCTGACCCGCGCCTCCGGCCGGTGCAGGAAGTCCGCCAGCCAGGCGTTGTTGCGCGGCTGGATCACCCAGCGCTGGTGCAGGCGCATGCGGCGTTCGCCGGCGGTGTAGGGGTCCAGCCCGCTGCCGACTTCGTCCCAGCGGAAGAAGCGGCCCAGCAGGTCGAAGTTCTCCATCCGCACCGGTTCGATGTGGGTGAACAGCTGCGCCAGCACGAGATGGCCGACGCGAGGTTTGTCGCGCAGCGACCACAGCTCCGGCCGGCGTTCCAGCCAGCGTTCGAGGCTGAGCGGGTCGGCCCCGGAGGCGGCGGTCACCACGCGTCGGGCGAAGCGCTCCGTGTCCAGTTCGGGTTCCGGGGCGGCGATTACCGGGCGGGGGTCGGGTTCCCGCTCCGGCTGCGGTTCGGGGCCCGGTGCCGGGGCGCGCTCACGTGCAAGGGGCGTATCGAACATGCCGCCGCTTACGACCTCGCGTACCGGGTCGTGGGTGAGTGGTTCGGGATCCGGTGCGTCTGCGGCTTCTTCGTTCTGGTTCTGCGAAGCCACGCAGGGCGTGGCTCTACGCGTATCGTCATCGTCATCGCCATTGATGTTGACGTTGACGTCTTCGTCGTCCTGCGCCCACTGTGCCCGGTACTGCGCCCAGCTCAGTGCGGCCTGGTAGGCCTCGTGCAGCTGCTGGAAGCCTTCCGGGTCATCGTCCGGGCGGGTGGTCCGCAGGCGCTTGGCATACGCGCGCTTGATGGCGCGCTCGTCCGCGTCCGGGTCGAGCTCCAGCGCCGCGTGACCCCAGCTCATGCGTCGCGTTCCAGCGTATCCATGGCCCGGGTCAGTTCTTCGCGGTGGCTGTCGATGCGGCTGAGGTCCTGGCTTTCCAGCGCGTGGCGGAACTGCGCCAGCCACTGCTGCACCAGTTCACGCTGGTCGAGGAATTCTTCGTACAGGCGCTCGGCGCGGGCGACCACGGCCAGGTTCTGCTGCGCGTCGCGTGGATGGATCTTCAGGCCTTCGAGTGCCTGCAGGCGCGACTGGATCTCTTCCGGCGACAACAGGCCCGGATTCTGCTGCAGCACCAGCTCATGGCGCCTGCCGCTGACCTTCTCGGTCACTTCCACCTGCAACAGCCCGTTCACGTCGTAGGTGAAACGGGTGGTGACGCCTTTCTCCGCCGCCGGCCCATGGCGCATCGGAACGCGCAGCTCGCCCAGTTTGATGTTCTTGTCCACCGTCGGGCTTTCGCCCTGGTAGATGTCGATCACCAGCTCGCGCAGGTGGTCACTCACGGGAATGAAGTAATCCTCGCGGCTGACCGGCACCACGCTGTTGCGCTGGATGATGGGGTGGAAGTAGCCGCCGCGTTCGGTGCCGTCCGGCCCCCGCCGCGAGACCTGGGTGCCCAGCGTGTACGGGCACACGTCGGTGAGCACGATCTCTTCCAGGCTTTCGGCGCGGTCCTTGAGCCCTGCGGCTACAGTCGCGCCCAGCGCGATGGCCTGGTCCGGGTGGATGTGACGCAGTGGCAGCCGCCCGAACATGCGGGTGACCAGCCGGCTGATCATCGGCATGCGCACCGCGCCGCCCACCAGCACGATGTCGTCCAGCGCCTCCGGCTTGAGCCGGGCGTCGCGGATGGCGCGCTCGATCGGCGCACGCATGCGCTGCAGCAGGGGCTCGCACAGCTGCGCGAAGCGGGCCTCGTCCAGCTGCCAGTTCCACTCCTGGCCGGCCAGCTCGATCTGGATCTGGCCGTCGCCCTGGCTGAGCTCGCGCTTGAGCAGCTCCAGCCGCCGTTGCAGCTGCGCCTTCTCGGCCTGCGAGAGCGTGGCGGGGTCGAGCTTCTGGTCGGCATGGAACGCGTTCACCAGCACCTGCAGGAAGTCTTCGCCGCCGAGGAAGTTGTCGCCCGCACTGGCGTGCACTTCGATCACGCCCTCGAACAGCTCCAGGATCGACACGTCGAAGGTGCCGCCGCCGAGATCCAGCACCAGCACGCGGCCTTCCTCGTCGCGCTGCTGCAGCCCGTAAGCGAGCGCAGCAGCGGTAGGCTCGTTGATGAGGCGCTCCACGTGGATGCCGGCCAGTTCGCCCGCGGTGCGGGTGGCCTTGCGCTGCGCGTCGGAGAAATAGGCCGGCACGCTGATCACTGCTTCGGTGATCTTTTCGCCCAGCGCGGCCTCGGCATCGGCCAGCAGCGAGCGCAGAACCAGCGCGGAGAGCTCCTCGGGGCGGAACGTGCGGTTGCCCAGGCGGACCTCGCGGTCGCTGCCCATCCAGCGCTTGAAGGTGGCCACGGTCAACTGCGGATGACTCACCAGCCGGTCCTGCGCCGGCCTGCCCACCAGCACGGTGTCACCATCGAGGCTGATCACCGACGGCGTCAGCAGCTCGCCATGCGCGTTGGGAAACAGTTCCCCTCCCTGGGCCCGGTGCACGCCGATCAACGAATGCGTGGTACCGAGATCAATCCCTACGATCATCTGCAAATCCCCCTTTGCGAACCCGGATTCTAGCCAGCCCGGGCGGCCCCTGACCATCGGCGGTTGTCCCTCCCGGCCCCAGCGGCTATGGTCCCGGGCTGTTCTGTATTGCCGGAAATGCCGATGGCCGCACGTACCGCCCTCTCCACCGCTCTGGCCCTGGGCCTGACCCTGGCCGCCAGTGCCCATGCCGACGAAGGCATGTGGATGCCGACCCAGCTGCCCGAACTGGCCAAGCCGCTCAAGACCGCCGGCTTCAAGGGCAACCCGGCCGAGCTGGCCAACGTGACGGCACCGCCGCTGAGCGCGGTGGTGCGCGCGGGCGGTGGCACCGGCTCGTTCGTGTCCGGCGATGGCCTGCTGCTGACCAATCACCACGTGGCGATGGGCGTGATCCAGTACAACACCTCGCCCGAGCACAACCTGATCGACAACGGGTTCATCGCCGAGGGCCGGGCTGACGAGCGCCCGGCCAACCCGGACTTCCGCGTGCTGGTCACCACCGGCTTCGACAAGGTCACCGACGAGGTGCTGCGCGACGCGCGCGGAAAGACCGGCCGCGCCTATTTCGACGCGGTGGACAGCGCCAGCAAGCGTCTGGTCGCCGAGTGCGAGCGCGAAGGCAACGTGCGCTGCAGCATCGCCGACATGTATTACGGAACGGATTTCTACCGGATCCGCCAGCTGGAGCTGAGCGATGTGCGCCTGGTGTACGCGCCACCGCGCGCCATCGGCAATTACGGCGACGAGATCGACAACTTCATGTGGCCACGCCACACCGGTGATTTCACCCTGCTGCGCGCCTACGTGGGCAAGGACGGCAAACCTGCCGCCTACAGCCCGGAGAACGTGCCCTACCAGCCGCCGGCGCACCTGAAGATGGCGCTGGATGGCCCCAAGACCGGTGATTACGCGATGCTGGCCGGCTACCCGGGCATCACCTACCGCCACCGCACCGCCGCCGAGTTCGCCGGCCAGATCGATGCGGTGCTGCCGCGCAGGGTGGAGGTGTTCCAGCAGATGATCGACACCATCGAGGCGGCCACCGCGAAGGACGCGCAGGCGCGCACCCGCTACGCCTCGCAGCTGCAGTCGCTGAAGAACAACCGCAAGCGCGCCGCCGGTGAGCTGGAAGGCCTGCTGCGCAGTGATGCCAAGGCCCAGCGCGCCACCGATGAAGCGGCGATGCTGCAGGCAACCGACGCCCGGTACCGCGGCGACATCCAGGCGTTGTTCGGCACCCTGAACCAGGGCGCGTCGGTGGGTGAACGCGATCTGCTGCTGGAACTGGCCGCCAGCCAGAGCCAGCTGCTGCGCTCGGCGCTCATGCTGGAGCGGCTGCGCATCGAGTCCGCCAAGCCCGACGCCGAACGTGAGACCGGCTACCAGCAGCGCGACCAGGCGCTGATCGAAGGCACGCTCAAGCAGGTGCAGCGCCGCTATGCGCCGGCCGTGGAAAAGGCCCTGCTGACCTACCTGTTCACCCGCTACCAGCAGCTGCCGGACGCGCAGCGCGTGCCGGAGTTCGATGCCGCGTTCGGCCGCACCCCGGCGGCGCTGGCCAAGGCGCTGGATGCGTTGTACGCCGGCACCACGCTGGGTGACGAGGCACAGCGCCTGAGCCGCTTCGCGGCAGCGAAGGAGGGCAGGACGCTGGCGGCCGACCCGCTGATCGACGCGGCCGGCCCACTGGTTGCCGCGCAGCTGCGCCTGGACGACCAGCGCAAACAGCGCGAGGGCGAGCAGCTGCGGCTGCGCCCGGCGTACATGCAGGCGCTGTTCGCCTGGCGCGCAAAGCAGGGCCGCGCCGTGTATCCGGACGCCAACCGCACCCTTCGCATCAGCTACGGCAAAGTGGAAGCGCTGTCGCCGCGTGACGCGGTGCACTTCGACCCGGTGACCACGGTAGCCGGTATCGTCGAGAAGAACACCAACGCCTACCCGTTCGACGCGCCCAAGCCACTGCTGGCGGCGATCGCCAAGGGCGATTTCGGCAGCACCGCCGACCCGGTACTGAAGACCCAGACCGTGAACTTCCTGACCAACCTGGATACGACCGGCGGCAATTCCGGTTCGCCGGTGTTGAACGCGCGCGGCGAGCTGATCGGGCTGAATTTTGACAGCAACTGGGAATCGGTGAGCGCCAGCTGGTGGTTCGACCCGCGCTTCAAGCGGGCCGTGCACGTGGACATGCGCTACCTGCGCTGGTTGCTGGCCAAGGTATACCCGGCCCCGGCGCTGCTGGAGGAAATGGGCGTTCCCGCCGAGTGAGTGAGGGGTTCCTACCGGCACGCATGGCGTAATCCATACGCAAATGTGCCATGCCGTACGGAAGCCGGACCCGGTGCAGAGCCACGCCCTGCGTGGCTTCGCGCTCTCCGGACCTCCCGCGACCATCGTCGCAGACCCCCGGTTCGCATTCCGGACGATTCCGGGGCTAGACTGGCCCTGGAATCGAGCAGTTGCAGACAGGTACCGGGTGGCAGGACAGGATGATGGCCGCGGCACTATGCCGCCGGCCCCGCAAACGGGATTGGAAGGGCTGCACGTGTGGGTGGTGGAAGACGACCCCGAGCTGCTGGCCCTGATCGTGGATGACCTGCGCTGGCGCGGTGCGCACGCGCGTGGGCTGGCCAGCGCCGAGGCGCTGTACCGCGATCTGGCGGTGGACCGCTGCGATATCGTGGTGCTCGACATCGGCCTGCCCGGCGAAGATGGCTACGCGGTGGCCCGCCACCTGCGTCGCATCGCCGATATCGGCATCGTGATGGTGACCGGCCGCAGCAGCACCCATGACATGACCCACGGCCTGGCCCAGGGGGCGGATGCATACCTGGTCAAGCCGCTGGACAGCGACCTGCTGGCCGCCGCGCTCGCCAGCCTGCGGCGGCGACTGCGCCTGGAGGCACCGGCGTCCACCCCCCCCGCCACGCCTGCTCCAGCCCCCGGCTGGCAGCTGCAGACCGACGGCTGGTGCCTGCGCGCGCCCAACGACAAGACCCTGGACCTCACCAGCGCCGAGCGCGGTTTCCTGCGCGCGCTGCATGCCGCGCCGGGCCAGCCGGTGGAACGCGAAGCCTTGATCGCGGCGGTGACCGACACCCCGTGGGACTTCGACCCGCATCGGCTCGATGTGCTGGTGCACCGGCTGCGCACGCGAGTGCAGAGTGCGACCGGCATGGCGCTTCCCGCGCGTGCGCTGCGCGGCGCTGGCTATCTCTGGACCGCCAACGCCTGACCCTGTGAGCCACGGTGAGCTTCGGTGAGCCTCTGGCAGTGCCTTTTCACGCGCCGCTAACCAAAATCCCCGCGCCTTCGGCCGTCCGGCCGGGGGCCGCGTGCCTGTCGTCGACCGGCACGCCCTAACGCCACGCACCGCCCGCCGGCCTTGCCCGTGCGGTGACGCGGCTTTGTCGTTACAGGGGAAAACGCGTGATCAAGCAGCAGGATCGGGTGCATGCCGGGGTCGGCATCGCATCGTCATGGACGTCGTGCGTCGCGCGCCTGCGCGGCCGTTGGCAGGCCCGCGCCGGGTCGCTGCTGGTCACGACGCTGCTCGCCCTGCCGCTGCCCGCGCTGGCGATCGACCTGCAGATCACCGATTTCTCCGACACCGGCTACGACCCGGTGCCGTCCGGTACCACCGTGCAGTACAACGTCAAGGTCGAGAACGGGGCCAACGACAACGCCACCGGCACGGTCACGATCTTCGACCTGCCCGCGGGCACCGGCCTGGGCAGCACCGCACCCGCCGGCTGCAGCAGCTCGGCCGGAGCCAGCGGCAGCACCCGCGTGGTCTGCACCAACCCGTCGCTCACCGCCACTGGCGCGCCGTACGAATTCAGGCTGCCGGTGACGACCACGCAGACGCAGCCGGCCACCATCACGCTGCGGGCGGCCATCGGCTTCGCCTCGGCGCTGCCGCCGTCGACCACGCCGATCAACGCGCTGCAGAACACCGACCCGTTCTTCGGTAGCGACACCAACGTTGCCAACAACCGCACCAGCCAGAACACCACCATCCAGGCCTCGGCCGACCTGCAGCTGGAGAAGACCGCCTCGCCCGACCCGGTGGTGGGGGGCGGCGAGATCACCTATCGCCTCACCGTGCGCAACAACGGTCCCAGCGTTGCCAGCAACTTCACGGTGGTCGACACACTGCCGCCGGATGTCACCCTGGCAGCTGCCCCGAGCGGGGCGGACTGGACCTTCAACCAGCAGAACGGCACCTACACCGGCACGCTGGCGGTGGGGTCGAGCACCAGCTACACCTTCCGTGGCAAGGTCAACGTCGGCAGCGGCAACATCGTCAACTCGG
>JAEWLO010000504.1 GCA_023457475.1 Pseudomonadota bacterium
GTCATGAAGACCGTGGTGGTGCTGTGCAGCGGCCTCACCCTGGTTTACGGCTGGAGCTACCTGCGCGAGCGTGACCTGTTCCAGGGCGAGATTCCGGTGCTGGTGCTGTTCGCCACCGCCGGCATGATGATCCTGGTCTCGGCCGGCAGCCTGCTGATGGTGTATCTGGGCCTGGAACTGCTGGCGCTGTGCTCCTACGCGCTGGTCGCCAGCAACCGCGACAACAAGCTGGCCTCCGAAGCGGCGATGAAGTACATCGTGCTGGGCTCGCTGGCCTCCGGCCTGCTGCTGTACGGCATGTCGCTGATCTACGGTGCCACCGGTTCGCTGCACCTGGATGTGATCCGCGGTGCCATCGAGCATTCGGAAGAACGCACCCTGCTGTTGACCGGCACGGTCTTCATGATCGCCGGCGTGGCCTTCAAGCTCGGCGCGGCACCGTTCCACATGTGGCTGCCCGACGTGTACCAGGGTGCCCCGGCACCGGTCGCGCTGTTCATCAGCTCGGCCCCGAAGCTGGCCGCGTTCGGCATGGCCTACCGCCTGCTGGAAATGGGCGTGGGCCCGCTGTCGCCGGAGTGGAAGTACCTGATCGGTGGCCTGGCGGCGTTCTCGCTGGTCATCGGTAACCTGATGGCCATCGCGCAGAGCAACCTCAAGCGCATGCTGGCGTACTCCACCGTCTCGCACATCGGCTTCCTCCTGCTCGGCATCGCCGGTGGCGGCGAGCGCGGTTATGCCGCGGCGCTGTTCTACGCCCTGAGCTACGCAATCATGTCCACCGCCGGCTTCGGCGCGATCATCGCGCTGTCGCGCAACGGCTTCGAGGCCGAAAAGATCGAAGACTTCAAGGGCCTGAACGCCCGCAACCCGTGGATGGCCGGGCTGGTGCTGTGCATCATGGCCTCGATGGCCGGCATCCCGCCGTTCCTGGGCTTCTGGACCAAGCTGGCCGTGCTCGGCGCGGCGGTGGACGGTGGCCTGCTGTGGCTGGCGATCCTGGGTGTGCTGGGCGCGGTGAGCGGCTGCTTCTACTACCTGCGCGTCATCAAGGTCATGTACTTCGATGAACCGGTGGGCGAGCCGCTGCCGGCCAACAACGACCGCGTGCTGGGCGTAGTGCTGGGCGTGAACGCACTGGCGCTGCTGGCGCTGGGCTTTGCCTGGAACCCGATCATGGTCTGGTGCCAGCAGGCATTTGCGCATCTCGCCTGAAAAATGACACAAAGCTGCGCATTTGCTGTAATATGCGCAGCCTGAGTTGTCACTGCAGCGGTTCAGCCAGAACATCGTTGCGGCAGGGTGTCTCGCCAGAGGGCCCGCAATTCAAACACTTCCGGTGCGGGGTGGAGCAGTCTGGCAGCTCGTCGGGCTCATAACCCGAAGGTCGCAGGTTCAAATCCTGCCCCCGCTACCATGTTGTACCGCTGGACCCAGACATCCAGCAGCAGACGGCGACCCTCGGGTCGCCGTTTTGCGTTGGGCTGCGTTCGGCTTACATCCAACCGCCGGCGTCGGGATGGCGTTGCAGTGCGTTCCAGTAGTTTTTCGCCGCGCCACGGACATGCACGACCGCTGCCACGGGCGGATGCAGTGCGTGGTTGATGACCGAGGTGCGCACGCGCGCGAAGCCGCTCTGCGGATGGAAGGTGTAGCGATCGCCAACCACCCTGTCGCGCGCCAATGCATCGCCTGCGCTGACCTTGCCCTTGAACCCGGTCGTCGGCACGCCGGTTTTGTTGGCGACGTACTGCGCGGTGGAGCCGTACTTGTCGAACGTCGCCGAATAGCACATCTGCAGTTCGACCCGCCGGAACGCATAGCCTTCGCCAGCGGCCTTGCGCATCTGGGTGGTCAGGCCGCGTCCGCCGACGATGCCGTCGGCCTGCGCGGTGAACGGTGCCCCGTGCCCCTGCAGTACATCGATGTAGTCGTCAGCATGCAGGGTCGCCTTGCCCACGCTGACCTGGCCGCCCGGTTTGAGATGCCGGGCCATCTGCCTGCCTGCGCTGACCGAGCCGCGTCCGGATAAGCCCGTTGACCGGATCGTACCCAGGCGCTGGCCCCATCGTGCGGCTTTGTCCGCCACCCGGGTGGCGGCCTTCGCGGCGGCCTTGGCCAGGCCAGGCGCGGCACCGACGACGCCGACAGCCAGGCCTACCCACCCCAGGATCTCACCCGCCTTGTCGTCGCCGATGCCCATCGCCACCATCGCCGCGCCCTCGACCGCCACGCCGGCCGCGCCCAGAGCGGCTCCGGTGATGGCAGCCGCGCCACTGGCGTTGAGGGCGCTGATGCCGCCAGCCGCGAGTGCTCCGATGGCACCGACTGCTGTACCCATCGATGCAACCGCGACCACCGCCGCGACGGCCAGCCCGATGCCGGCAATCACCCATTTCCAGAAATGGCCATTCGGGTCGCGCCGATTGACGGGATCGCCGGCGCAATAGCTGAGTGGGTTGAGTCCGCCAGCATCGAAGGGTGCCGCTGGGTCCGGTGCAAGAAAGATGCCCAGCGCCGGACTGTAAGGGCGGTGGGTCGTCGCGCCCAGCAAGTGGCAGCCACTGACGCCGTCCAGCCACTCACCCATGAAGCCCGGTTGTGTCGTGGCGTGGGTTGGCGTGCGCTGGCCATGCGGTGCATAGGCGCTTGCGTGCACGTCGCTGCCGGCCTGCAGCAGCACCGAGCCGCCGGTGTCGCTTGCGAAAAGCGCGGGCGCTGCGTTGTCGGTTCCGGCCGCGACAACGTGATCGAGCAGCGTCAGCCACGAGCGACGTGTCTGGGCTGCCGTTCCGCCACTGCTGTGCAGATTGACCGGCTGTGCGCCGAGGAAGTAGTGCAGGTGGCTGACGCCTGCATGCACCACCTGGGCGAGCAGTCCATCGGCGTCGTAACGATAGTGCGCGGAAGTTTCGGACAGATGTGGAAGTGACGTTGTGCGTGTGTGCATGGCGCGGCTCCAGAGTCTGTGTCGGGCTGGAAAAGCAGGTGCACTGCATCACCGCGCACATTCAATCAACGTCAACATGCGTGGCAGAATTTTCATCACTTCCGATTAACGAGCACGGGCGTATCAAAGATCCCTCGCAGTACAGGGTCATTCGTTCAACGGGGGGGGCGCTCGGTTCACGCTCCCGGACGATGGCCTGGCAGGGAAAAACGCACGCACTGCCTGCGGGCAACAGGGCCTCACGCCCTCGGCACACGGCTGCCGGAGCGTGCCGCGTTGTTGCTTCGTCCCGTTTACCCATGGACTTCGGGTGTGTCATGAATCGAACCAGCCTCGCCACTCTCATGGTGCCTGCGGCCGCATGCGGCCCTACGTGCCTGCACGGCCGTCGGTCCGCCGCGACGGCAGCGGCACCTGTCCCTACGCGCGATTCCAGCTGACAGCTTTTCGCTGACCGTGCACCGATGACGCATTCCGTGCGAAGCGCGCCCGCGCTTCGTTGGATGCGGCTGTCCGTACCACATTCAACTCGCCTTTCAACGCCTTGAGGACACTGACATGGCCGCACAGGAAAAGACCTGGTCCGAGCTCACCAGATTCAGCTTCTCGAACTTCCACATCGACGAGCTTCCGCCTTCGGAACAGCTCTATGCCAACGGACTCCAGCAGGTGCGCGTGGGCATCGAGCTCAGTATCATCAGTGAGGAGCTGGCGGATGAGAACGGATTTGCCGGCCCCGTAACGCTTTCCGCCAAGGAGTTGGCAAGCGTCCGCCTGGTGGTGTACCGCGGCGGTGCCGAACTGCCGGCACAGTGGAAGATCTCGGACGCGCCGAACGACTACCATCCTTTTCCGGAAGGCGCGCGCAGCGCTTCCGCCAACACGCACCGGTCATCGGCCCCGCGTGGTACGTACTACCCCGACCGCTACGTGACTACAACGGCAGGTCCGACCGATCTGAAGATGGCCCTCGCGATCACCCGCGACGATGGTGCCACCTTCATCACCGACGGAAATGATGATGAATATGGGCTGCTGGACGTGTCGATCACGCTCACGCCCGTCGTCGTCCCGACCTATCACCTGGACAATTACAGCTTCGACAAGACCGAGCAGGAGAGCAACCTCGACCTGTTCGTCCATGTCTATTCCCTGAGTGCGCGCGACAACCAGAGCAAGCCGCTGCGGTTCATCGGCACTGCGACGGTTTCACCGGCCGGCATGATCCAGTGGCATGACAAAGTTGCCGGTGAAACCCACGCCTCGTACGTGGGCTACGCCCAGCCGGGGCAGAGCGCGGTGACCTGGAACACCAGCATCGTGTACGGGTCGCACAAGCCCAGCGCCAAGGTCAATCAGCCCAATGCGGACAGGCTGGCGTTCGTGCTGGTGGGGCGCAATGACATTCCCTTCCACAGCAGCAGCGCCATCAACCATAACGGGCCGCTGCTCGCGACGCCACGGGACCAGTACGGCAATCCGCATCCGATCCGCGTGCGGTTCAAGAACACGACCGCGGAAGGCCGGCTGGAGCTGATCATCGAAAAAGCGTGAGTGCGGCAGTGGTTGTTCGTCTCCTTCATCCATGAAGCAACGGGGATTTCCCATGAGCACCAGTGACGAATCCGTACAGGCGCCGTCTCCCGACGAGGGCGGTGCCACGCCGCTCTCCGGCACGCCCAACTACTCCAACGCGCAGAACTTCCTCAGCCACATGAACACCGGCGTGGACCCGCGCACCGGTGATTTCACCTGCTCGTTCAGCCTGCCCGCGCTGGAGGCCAACGCGCTTCAGGGGCCTACCGTGCAGCTTGGGCTGGCATTCAGCGCGCAGCTCGCCGACAACCTGGGGTTCGGCATCGGCTGGGCGCTTACCGGGCTCACCCGGTACAACACGAACACCAAAGTACTGTCGCTGGCGACAGGCGAGCAGTTCGTCGCCAGTTATGACCAAGGGGAATTCCAGTTCAAGGACTGCAAGCTCATTACGTTCCGCATGCGTCGCGACACGCAGCAGAGTGGCACGTTCTGGGTGACCCACAAGAATGGCGTGATCGAGAAGCTCTCCACCCTGGGAGGCGTCACCCAGACCGCAGTCCCCCTGGAGATCCGCTCGCCGGAAGGACGCGCTGTGCATCTGAACTGGCAGAGTTCCGCGTTGCCACGCCTGCAGTACATGCGTGACGAGCAGGGCGAGATCATGACCGTGAGCTACAACGGAGCGGTTGGGGCCAAGTTCACGCTGTTCTCGAAGCAGCAGGCTCCGGCGGTGTTCGATCTGGTCTTTGCGAACGGCCTGCTGCGGTCGGTGTCGCTCCCCGGCACCACCGCGAAATGGGGCTTGATGTATGAAACGATCGCCGGCATGAACTACGTCAACCGCGTGGATCTGCCGATGGGAGGGTACGAAACCGTTACGTACAAGGCCGCCGGGCACCGGACGCTGCAGGGGGCTCCGCAGGCCACGGTGCCCTATGCGCAGGTTCACATCCGCGTTCCGGGGGCAAACCAGCCGTCGATCACGACCCGATACGAGTTCTCCGTCAAGAATTACCTGGGGTACCAGAGCGGGCTGACGTGGAGCGCCAACGAGGACAACCTGTACAAGATGACGGCGGCCAATGGTCGCCAGTATCTGTACACCTCCAAGGCGACGATGGAGATGACCGTCGACGGAGCAACGACCAGGCGCGAGGTTGAATGCGAGTTCAACCGCCTGCACCTGCAGACCCGGGAGACTACCAACCAGAACGGGCACGTGCTGGAAAAGGTCACCGTGTACCACGATGACCCGTCTGCATCGTTCGGCAACCAGAAGCCCTACTTCCAGCTGCCGAAGGAGACCACCACGAAGTGGGCCATCGTCGGCTCGGGGACGGAGCGGATGGAGACGGTGACGACCGATTTCGACGACTACGGCAACCTCATCCGCCAGGTTGACGAAACGGGCCTGATTGAAGAGCGGGAGTACTACCCGATCGAGGGAGGGGACGGTTGTCCGGCGGACCCGCTGGGGTTCAAACGCTCGCTCAAGGTGCTGCGCGCCATTCCCATGGCCAACCGGGCAGACGGCGCGCCGGTCATCGAGACGCGCTATCGCTACGCCGAAGTCGCGTCGCTCGTGCCGGGTGACCCGAAGTACCTGGTGATCCAGCAGGAGAAGAAGGTGGCACTGGAAGACGGCGAAACCGACCTGGGGACGGTGGACACCACCTACATCACCACGGCCACCGACCCGCACTTCGGTCGGGTGAAGTCCGAGACCAGCACGCTGAACAAGAAGGCGACCACGACGACGTATACCTATGCCGTCGCCAACAACCTGTTGACCATCAGCGCGACGGTGAAAGGTCATGATGGTGCAACCCGAAGTTCCATCGAGCGGCAATCGACGGTCAATGGCATGACCGTGTTCGAGGAAAGCGAGGAGGGCACCACGGTCGCGTTCGAGTACGACATGCTTGGCCGGGTAGTGAAGGAGATCGCCTCGCCGGATACCGAGTTCGAGGCGGTGCGCACCAGCGAATACACATTGGGCACCCCTTCCTTCACCCAGCACACCGACGTTACCGGTACCCGCAGCCGGGTGTATCTGGACGGGCTGGGGCGTGAGGTGCGGAGTGAACTGGAGGATGTGGATGTCGCGGTCGGAACGTTCCGTGAGACCTGGACGCGGACCTACGATGCATTCGGCGATGTCGTGTCTGAAAGCGCCACCGACTGGGTGGCCGGGGTCAAGCGTCCGACATTGACCACTACCTATGCCTACGACCATTGGGGGCAGCGCAGGAGTGTGCAGCACCCGGATGGCAGCAAGGCGCTTACCCTGGCCGATCCCATTCACCTGATCGAGAAGGTGTGGATGGAGGACAAGGCCGGCAACAAGACGGGCAGCACGTCCACGTTTGGAAACGTGTTCGGCAAGCCGGACAAGATCCAGTACCACGATGCGACCCCCACGCTGGAGTCGGAGGAATCGTTCACATACGACGGCATCGGGCGCTGCGTGTCCGCGACCGATCGTCTCGGATTTGAAACCACTTACCGCTATGACGCGTTCGACCGGCTGGTTGAGACCGTACTGCCGGATGGGGCAAGCGTCACCACCGGCTATGCGGTCCACAGCGGCGCTGAGCTGCCGGTGGAGATCGGCATCGAGCATGCCACGCTTGGGCCGCGGATGAGCGTGGGCCAGCAGACGTTCGATGGGCTCTCCCGGCGCCGGACCTACGTTGTGGGCGGTCGCACCACCACCTTCGATTACGACGAAGGTGGCGTGCGCCCGACCAGCGAAACCACGCCCCTGAACCAGAAAATCACGTATGGATACGAGCCCTCGCTGGGCATGCAGTTGACCTCGCGCACCGATGTCAGCCCGTCCACCTATCGGTACGACAAGAAGCACGGCCAGCTGGTCCACACCGAGCGCGATGGGCTGAAAAGGACGCTCGAGTACTACAAGTCCGGCCAGCTCAAGCAGGAAACCTGGAAGAACGAGAGCGACGAGGAGCGCGTCGCCACTCACGTCCATTCGCTTTCCGGCCGGGCGCAGTCGTATACGAATGTGTTCGGCGTGAAGCAGGTCGTTACCTATGATGCCTTCGACCGCCCCGAGAAACTGATGCATGAGGGCATCGTGTGCGAGCTCAAGCGCGACGGCTTCGGGCGCGTGGAATCGATCAAGGCCTGGGAAGGCCTGCATTCGATGACCACCACGATCGGCTACGACGACTTCGGTCGCGAGAAGCAGCGTGTGTTCGCCGCCGTGGCCATCGGCGGCGGCACGCTCTCGCAGACGCTGACCATGACCTACAACAAGGGGCAGCAGCTGTCGGAGCGCAAGCTGGTGCAGGATGGCAAGGATGTCCGCGTGGAAGGATTCACCTACGACAATCGCGGCCATCTGGTGGAGTACACCTGCTCGGGTACGCAGCTGCCCTCGGATCCGTGGGGCAAGCCGATCAACAGGCAGGTGTTCGACATTGACGCCTTCGATCGCATCCGCAGCATTACCACCAGCTTCCCGGGTGGGGAGAACGTCACCACGTACGACTACGAGGAGGACGATCCGGCGCAGCTGACGCGCATCTCCCACAGTCACGCCGACTATCCGCAGAACATGCCGGATCTGAAGTGGGACGGGGCAGGACGGGTGATCAGCGATGAGCGTGGCCGCACCCTGGCGTGGAACGCGCAGAACCAGCTGGTGGAGATCAGTGGGCCTGCAGTGTAGTCCGGCGAACACATCTGGAGAACTTCAATGTCGGTTGAATCTGTCGCGTCGCCGTCCGCTTCAGTCGGAGGAAGACGCTATCGCTACGATGCTACGGGGCTTCTGACGGCCTGCCTTGATGTGAACGCTGCCGGTTGGTTGTTCTGGAGTGCGGGCAAGGTTGCCAATGAGGTCAACCTGCACGCAGACGGGACGGAGCGGTTGACCTGGCTGCGGGCTGGGGGATCGCCCATTGCAGAGATATTGCAGGGGCAGGGGGCACGAACGTCGTTGTTGGCGGCGGGTGTCAGCGGCTCGGTCATTCTTGAGGCTGACCGTGACGCCCGGAGTGTGGCCTACTCGCCGTACGGGGATCGCGACGGTGACGACACGAAGCGTAGGAAATGCGCGCTCGGATTCAACAGCGAACTGCAGGACGCGGCGAGCGCGTACTACCTGCTGGGGCCTGGCCACCATCGCCCCTATGCGCCGCAACTGGGCATATTCCTGGCTCCCGATCGCGCCACTCCGTTTGGACGCGGTGGACTCAATGGGCTGTCCTACTGTGCGGGCGATCCGGTCAACCGTACCGATCCCACTGGCCATTTCTGGAAATGGGTCATCGCGGCGGTGGGTGTCGTGGTCGGAGTCCTCGCCGTCGCCGCCACTGCCGGCGCGGCCCTGACCGCAATCAGCGGTGTAGCTGCCGGAGTGGGCCTTTCGAAGACGGGTGCGGCCGCCATTGT
Source organism: Pseudomonadota bacterium (assembly GCA_023457475.1). Taxonomy (GTDB): domain Bacteria; phylum Pseudomonadota; class Gammaproteobacteria; order Xanthomonadales; family Xanthomonadaceae; genus Stenotrophomonas. The sequence goes on from JAEWLO010000504.1 coordinate 8,909, forward strand.
GTCCACGACCTTGGGCGTAGCCGGTGCGAGCGTGGATGCGGGCGCGCTGGTAGCGAACGCAGCAGGTAACGAGAAGGCCGGGGGGATCCTGGGCTGGGTGGGTTTGGGCCTGGGGGCGGTTGCCCTGGCCGGGGCGGTGCCCACGCTGTTCAAGGCGGCGGTCAAAGGCACCAGTTCCATCGCGTCCAAGCAGACCGCTTTTTCCTCGCGCGTTGCCAGCGTGAAGCACGTCTCAACGAAGAAGGGAGGAACGTTGATGGACGACATCATCGGGCTTCCCAGCGGGGCACGCCAGGACGTGACCGTGAAGATGATGCGTTCCTCCGGCGGAAGCAGTGGCGGCTCCCGTGCGTCGGGGAGCTTGTACGCGGACGCCAGCTCCGAGTCGCTGGCAACGACACGCGGCTACCCCCGGCTCGAAGAGCTGTCCCGGCGGGGGCAGCGCAATGCGATGAACAACGCGCAGGCCCACATCCGCGACAATGGGTTCAGCGAGAACATGTTTGATTTTGATCGGCAGGGCGGTTTGTACAACCTGATCGACAGAAGCTACGTTCGTTGGGATCCGACACCCGTCCGGGCGGGTAGGCCGCCTGCCAGGCCCGTGCCGAACGTCGACGAGCATCTCGAGCTTGCGGAGCGCGTTGTCGCTTACAACCATCGATCACCTTCTGGTCCCCCGCCGCCGAGTTATAGGAGGGTCATGCGACAGGATGCCAAAGATCTGCCTTCCTACGACTCCTTGTTTCCCTGACGTGGTCGAGGTCAGCAATGAATGCGGCCGCAGCCTTTCCGGGATCGCGTAGATCCCGACAGTGGAGATCGGTGCGTACAGAGTTCTTGATGGGAGAAGGTTCATGTCTGTTGCCAATTCTGCCGCAGTGGCCCTTTCGCGTGGGCTGCAGCACTACCGCTATGATGGGGTGGGCATGCTTGCCGGCAAAAGCGATGTTGACCGCGACAGCTGGTGCTTCTGGCATGCGGGCGATGTTGTGAACGAGGTCCGCCGCCGTGCGGCGGAAACCTGGTGGCTTACTTGGCTGCGGGGAGGCGATCTTCCCGTGGCGGAGATCGTGCAGGGGCAGGGGGGACGCACCTCGCTTCTGGCCGCGAGCATCAGCGGTTCTGTCGTGATCGAGGCGGATCATGAGGCGAGGCCGGTGGTGTACACCCCGTACGGTGATCGAGGTGGAAATGACACGACGGCCGGGCAGGTGGCCTTCGGCTTCAACGGAGAGATGCTGGACGCGACGAGTGGATATTATCTGCTTGGACCCGAACATCACCGACCCTATCACCCTGCATTGGGGATGTTCCTTGCCCCTGATAGGGCCAGTCCATTCGGGAGCGGTGGACTCAACACGCTTGCTTACTGCGCAGGTGATCCCATCAACCGCACCGATCCCAGCGGTCACTTCTGGAAGTGGGTGATTGGTGCCGTCGCTGTCGTCATCGGGATCGCCGCGGTCGTCGCTACGGCGGGCGCGGCAGCGACGGCCATCGGCGGCATCGCGGCGGGTCTGGGAGTCTCCAAGTCGGGGGCTGCCGCGATCGCGGCGACCACGCTGGGCGTTGCGGGCGTTGCCGCCGAATCCGGCTCCCTGGTGGCGCATGCGACCGGTAACGAGAACGCTGGGAACATCCTTGGCTGGGTGGGTCTGGGCCTGGGCGTTGCGGGCATGGCGAGTGCCGTCGCACCTGTGGTGGCCAAAGCGGTTGCCAAGGGCGTGGGCAAGGCGGCCGGCAAGATCAGTCGCTTCACTGAGCGCATCCGTACCATCCGGACGCAGGGTCTCTCGGGACGTGGGGCACCCAAGGCTGCTGCGCAGTGGGCAAACGAGACCGGGTCGTCCGGTCGGTCCGTGATGAGCTCTCTATCGGACGAAACGGCCATGACCTACTTCAAGAGCGCTGAGGCCATGCATGAAGCGGGTCGGAAGGGATTGAGAATGGGTCAGTTGACACCGAACGGCAAACAATCCGTCCGGATCAGGATTGCCCAGGATACGGGCTTCGGAACAGACGACATCCCGGCTGACTGGCAGAGGGTGCGTGGTGGCTACAAATCCAAGGAGACGGGCGAAATGGTCTACCGGTACGACTTCCATCAACCCTCTCCCAACAACCTGCGCCCGGGTCTGACAGCCGATGAGGTCGCCGCCGGCATGACGGCACCTCACAACGTGGACACCCTACCTTACGCCAGGGCCGGGCGGGTGGATGCACGGGTCCAGGAGCTGACCCGCGACATTCGCCGAACGCGCATATCGGAGCCGGTCAAGCCGCGTCATCTGTCAAGCAGACCGTACTGAACCACATCCAGAAACGAGCGCCCCTTCACCTGCGGCGACACGTTGGAAGGACCATGCGATGAGCAGTGCTTTTGTGATTGATGACAGGTGGAAGACGTCCTCGCCGAGCGCGCTGATCTGCGGCTATCGATACGACGCGTCCAATCGGTTGGTGTGCATCCACGGCAGCGTCGAGAGGCGGTGGCGCTACTGGTGCGCCGCGCAGGTGGTCAACGAGTGGCGCGATGGCGAGAAAGGGGAGAGCGAGCTCACCTGGCTGTCCGCAGCGGCACATCCGGCCGTCGAAGTGAAAGCCGGTGGCGAGAACGCGTCGTTGCTGCTGGCGAGCGACGGTGCCGGTTCGATCCTGCTTGAGGCAGGGGCGGTTGTCGACAGGCCGGGTTACGCACCCTATGGTCATCGTGACGCGTCGCACGGCGCAACAGCCGAGGTGGCGTTCAAGGGTGAGCGCCTGGATGCCGGGAGCGGTTGCTACCTGCTGGGAGCAGGGCACCACCGCCCCTACAGCCCTGCGCTGGGCATGTTCCTTGCGCCCGACCGCGCAAGTCCGTTCGACGGTGGCGGGCTCAACGCCCTGAGCTATTGCGCAGGGGACCCGGTCAACCGGACCGATCCGACCGGACACTTCTGGAAATGGGTGATTGCCGCGGTTGCGGTGGCCATCAGTGCGGTGGCAGTAGTGGCGACGGCAGGCACTGCCGTGACGGCGATTGTCGGACTGGCATCGGGAGCCGCGGTGACCAAGTCAAGCGTTGCTGCGGTTGCTGCTGCGACGCTGGGTGTTGCCAGCCTCGGCGTGGAATCGGCGGCGCTCATTGCGCATGGCACCGGGAATGAGAAGGTGGGCAGCATCCTGGGCTGGGTGGGCGTGGGCCTGGGGGCAGTCTCGTTGGCCGGAGCGGCTCCGACGCTGTACAAGGCGGCAGCGAAAGGCGCGTCCAGTCTCCGCGCGAAAGTGTCGAAGTTCGCCCAGCGGGCAGGTTCCACCCGCGCGTCCGGCGCGGCGGGGCGTTCGGGGCCGCTGGTTCCCGACGTCAGGTATCGCAATCCACTGGCTCGGCAGGTGTCGTCCCCAGCGTCGACCCCGCCAACATCGCCCAGGCCCGACCTGCCGGAGTTGACGCCGACTGCTGCCAGAAGAGCGGCGCGAGCACGCATGCTTGATCGTGGCGAAGAGCATATGGCCGCCCGGCGTGCACTGCAGCAGCGGCCAGTGGTTGCGCCCGACGAACCTGCCATCGCCCTCCGACGCGACAAATCTCCCGCGTACACCACCCGGGACTACGTGGTCGATGCGCCGGAGGCTCCCGCGCGGCGCGTGGCGGATGTGGATGGGCATTTGATTTCGCGTCGTCGGGTCGCGCAGGACCACGGAAATGGACTTGCAGACGTTTTTCTCTACGATCCGCCGCCCCGTTACAACCACCTCATGCACTCGCTGCCCGAGTATCAGCAGGCGTACGTTCCAGATCCTCTGTAAGACACATGCGCCCCTCTACCGCCCTTGTTACAGGACAGTTCGATGACCGGCTCCCATGCGACGAACGACGGCTGCACCGGGCCCCTCCAGGCCGATCCGGTCTGCGGCTATGCGTACGATGCGTCCAGTCGGTTGGTGCGCGTGCAGACGCCGCGGGGAACGGCATGGCGCCATTGGCACGGTGATCATGTCGCCAATGAACTTCGATGGATCGAAGGCGCGGAAGCCCGGTTGAGCTGGCTGGGCATGGCGGGGCGAACACTGGCCCAGCTGGGCAGCGGGGCTGGCATGAGCCGGATGCTGCTTGCCACCGACACAGCCGGTTGCGTGCTGCTGGAGGCTGCGACGCAGGTCCGCACGCCGTGCTATGCGCCCCATGGATTCGGTGGCGGTGTGTGCGGAGACGCGGCAGCACCGGCCTTCAACGGCGAGTGGCTCGATGCCGGGAGCGGTTGCTACCTGCTCGGTCCCGGGCATCATCGCCCTTACAGTCCGATGCTGGGGTTGTTCCTGGCTCCCGACCGGGCCAGTCCGTTTGCGGCAGGCGGCTTGAATGCTCTGAGTTACTGTGCGGGCGACCCGATCAACCGCAGCGATCCCAGCGGACACTTCTGGAAGTGGGTGATTGCGGGTGTCACCCTGGCCTTGAGTGCGGTCGCGGTTGGCTTGTCCGCCGGTGCGGCGCTTCCGGCGCTGTTGGGGACCGCCGCGATGACCAAGACCGCCATGGCCGCTACTGCCTCGATGACGATGGGTGCCGTCGGGTTGGGTGCCGAAGCCGGTGCTTTGATCACCCGAGACGAGAAGGTGGCAAGCATCCTGGGCTACGTGGGGCTTGGTTTGGCCGCGGTCGGAGCCGCCGGGGCCGTGGGGGGCGCGATAAAGGCGGCCACGAAGGGCGTGGCCAAGGCGGCGACCCAGGCGGCGACGAGCCTGTCCTCGAAGCAGGTTCGCTTTGCCGGGCAGGTTTCGAAGGTCAAGTCCTCGACCCTCAGCGACATCATCGGGCTTCCCAGCAGCCGGCAGCGCATTGTCGTCAATCCGGTCCAGCAGGCGACCGGCAACGCCCGGAGCACGCCCCTGTTTGTTTCCAGGGCCGCGCGGAGGCGGGCGCGGCGGCGCGGTTATCCGCTTCGCAACGAGCTGTCCGACAGAGGGTATGAAAACGCCTTGCAGCGTGCGCATGAGCAGGTCCGTTTCAAGGGCCCTTCGATCGACGACTTTTCGTTCCGGGAAGACGGGCTCCATGATCACGTGACGGGATACATCCATCGCTGGGATCCCGTTCCGAGCACATCGCGCGAGATCCCGTGGAACCTGCAGGACTTTGATCGCTTCACGCCGGATTCGCTTCCGTCCTATTCGCAATCCCAGAGGGGTATCCACCCCATGCTGCCGGACTACACCTGGAGTCTGCCACCGGGGCACAGCCGGCTCGATCAAACGCCGCAGATGACCGAGCTCTGATGGGGCAACGAGGTGTCCCTGCCTTGCCCTGTACGTTGCAGTGAGATATCGAGGCTTGAATGACCGCGTTCACTGACTATTGCTATGACGCTTGTGGATGGCTCGCCGGTATCCTGCGGGGCATCTACGCCGACGATGTGGACGGCTGGAGACTGGCCAATCGCCGCGCTGTCTGTCACTCCGGACACAACTGCGTGCATGCGGCCGGGAGAAGGATGCGGCTGTATTCAGACGGCCGTTTGCCATGACAACCTCGGGATCCCATCTGCGGGATCATTGCAGCTATCGCTACGACGCGACGGGTCGTCTGAGGCGCGTCATCGTTCCAGGTCTTCATTGCGAACGTTTCTGTCGCGGTGGTCGTGCCGTCAATGAACTTCGTACGTGGGCCGGGGAGACCAGCCAGGTCACCTGGCTGCATACGCGTGGGCAGCCGATCGTCGAGCAGGTGGAGGGGCACGTCGTCCGCACAGCGCTGCTCGGAACCACGATGAGTGGGTCGGTACTGATGGAGGCGGACGCTGTCCTCACGCAGACAAGCTATTCCCCCCATGGGTACCACGCAGCGGGCGAGGATCCCTCCCGCCCTGGCGGCAGGCCTACGTTCAACGGCGAACTGTGGGATGCCGCGAGCGGCTGCTACCTGCTCGGTGCCGGACATCATCGCCCCTACCGTCCTGGCATCGGCATGTTCCTGGCCCCGGACAGGGCCAGCCCGTTCCGCGCAGGTGGCCTCAATGCCTACGCCTACTGCGGGGGCGACCCGGTCAACCGCACCGATCCCACGGGCCACTTCTGGAAGTGGATCATCGCCGGCGGCACGCTCGCACTGAGCGTGGTGGCGGTGGCCGCAACGGCAGGCACGGGGTTGGGGGTGCTGGTGGGGGCTGTCGCCCTGACCAAGACCAGCGCGGCCGCAGCGGCAGGCACCACCCTGGGGGTGGCGGCCATCGGGGTGGAGGTGGGAGCACTGGTGGCGCATGAGGTCGGAGCCGAGCGGGCGGGAAACATCCTCGGCTGGGTGGGGCTCGGCCTTGGCGCGGTCGGCATGGCGGTGGCCGCGCCCGCGTTGATCAGGTCGGCGGGCAAAGCAGCGTCGAAGCTCGCGTCCAGGGCTTCAAGGTTCGAAGGGCGCACGGACGCGCTTCGGCTTTCACGGCATTCCGGTGCCACCGTCGCGGGCGGTCGCAGCAGCGTGGCCGGATCGTCTTCATCGGGCGTGTCGTTGCGATCCCAGGCGTCGTCCGCCTCACGCCGGCACTCCCGCACGTCGTTGTCCAGCATGGGGTCGAGCGGGAGCGGCGGTTCGCTGTCGGATGAGGCGATGTCGCGCCTGCAGGCGCTGGTCGACAACGGCCGGATCCGCGCCCGGACGCTGGGTAATCTGGACGCGACCGAGATGGCCGAGACGGTCCAGGCGCGACAGATCGAGGCCGAGCGCTGGTGGCGCAGCAAGTCCGCGCCTTACACCACGCGCGAGTGGGGAGCAGCTTCGGGCGACCGTGTCGCGCTCCAGCAACAGTCGATGGTCAATGCGGATGAACATTTGAATGTGGCGAGACTGGTGCCGGAAGAGCCGGCGACGGCATCCGGCATTCTGGATCACGAGGGGCTGCTGTCGAGGTTTGAGTTGCCCGAGTACGAAGCGCCGCCGGCTTACCCGGGCCTGGGCTGAACCCGGGCCTTGGGGGTGGTGGCATAGACAGTGAGGTGAAGGTCATGAGGCGGGTTACCCGTGAGTCCAACCCCGGTTCCATCCGGCCGATTCCGGTCTGTGCGTACGCATACGATGCGCTCAACCGCCTGGTCCGGGTGGACACTGCCGACGCCTGCAGCTGGCGCTTCTGGCGCGGAGAAAGCGTGATCAACGAGTGGCGATCACGCGAAGACGCGCCGGAGGTGGCGGTCACCTGGCTGCGGATCGGTCGAACGCCGTTCGCGGAACAGGTGGAAGATGCGTCGGTGCGCTTGACCCTGCTGGCGACCTCGCTCCAGGACGCCGTTCTGATCGAGTGCGACACCACAGTGCGTCACGTGGATTACGCGCCTCATGGCCATCGCACCGGGCTTGCCGGCGGCGGTGCAGCTGTGGCCGCGCCGGCGTTCAACGGCGAGCTGCTGGACGGGGCCAGTGACTGCTATCTGCTCGGCACAGGACATCATCGGCCCTACCACCC
>JAEWLO010000505.1 GCA_023457475.1 Pseudomonadota bacterium
GCCGACGGCGGTGCTGCGTTCGGGGAGGCATGAGGTTTGATCGAAATGCGTGGTTTCGATGGGGATCCATGCGTTACAGCGCCGATGCGGGTTATCGGCAGTCGTTTGGGAACCGACCCTACCGGCCCCGCGCGCGTGCGATGGCGTCCCGATTCATGGGACGGGGCGGGTAGGGTCGCATCCCGATCGACCGCCGACGGCGGTGCTGCGTTCGGGGAGGCATGAGGTTTGATCGAAATGCGTGGTTTCGATGGGGGTCCATGCGTTACAGCGCCGATGCGGGTTATCGGCAGTCGTTTGGGAACCGACCCTACCGGCCCCCACAGGATGCGTGTGCCCGACTCAGGGTTGCCCGGATTCAGGCTTGGCCGTGCGGGCCTTCTCGTCGCGCTGCTCACGGGTGCCGAGCTGGCGCTTGAGGGTGGCGTCCAGTTCCACCGGGCGGTCCCAGTGGTCGTGGCTGGCGACGATGGCGTGGCGCAGGGCACGCCAGTGCAGGTTGGTGGGGGTGACGGTGAGGGTGTCCACCACCTCGGACCAGCGCTTGAAATCACCGGCTTCCTCCGGCACGGCGCGGCTGAAGGCGCGTACGGCATCGCGGCACGAGTGCTCGGTGACCTTGCCCCAGAAGCAGGCGAAGTAGATGTCGCCCGCCTGCCAGCCATGGGTGTACATCAGCGCGGCGATGTAGCCGCGCGAGACGCCGGCATACCGCGACACCTCATCAAGGAAGCTGTCCGGGTAGCGCTCGGCGTAGTGGTTGATGTCCTGCAGCTGGGCGTCCACCCACGCATCACCGGTGTCCACCTGGTAACGCTCGGACAGCTCGGCGGTCTGCTGCGCCACCGCGCCCAACGGCAAGGCCAGAAGCAGCAGGAGCAGCAGCCGCTTCATCCGGTCAGGCCTGCGCGGCCTTGGCTTCGATGGCACGCAGGGCCTGCGGCCAGTCGAACGCGGTGGGGGCTCCCACCATGCGCGGTTCATCGTCTGCCACGCCGTGCTGGGTTTCATGCGCCCAGGTGACGGCATACGGGGTATGGATGCCCCAGCCGCCCAGCGTGACCACGGGTTCGATGTCCGAGCGCAGTGAGTTGCCGACCATGACGAAACGCTCCATCGGCAGGTCGAATTCTTCAAGGACGCGGGCGTAGGTTTCCGGATCCTTCTCGGAGACGATCTCGATGCGCGGGAACAGGTCACGCAGCTGGGCGACCTTGATCTTGGCTTCCTGGTGGAAGAGATCACCCTTGGTGATGAGCACGACCGGGTAATCCGCGGCGATGGTGGCCACTGATTCGCGCACGCCGTCGATCAGCTCGACCGGGTGACGCAGGGTGTCATGGCCGATATCGAGGATCTGCTGCAGGTCGCGCGCGCCGATCTTCTGTTCGGTGATCTCGATGGCGGCTTCCAGCATGGAGAGGGTCATGCCCTTCACGCCGTAGCCGAACACGGCGAGGTTGCGCTGCTGCACTTCCAGCAGGTGCCGCGCGGTGGCGGTGTCGTGCACGTCGATGTAGCGCGCAAGGATGTCCAGGTAGTCCTGTTCGGCCTTGCGGTAGTAGTCCTCGCTCTTCCAGAGCGTGTCGTCACCGTCGAAGCCGACCAGGCCGATGTGGCCGGTGGGCGTGGGTTGGGAGGTTGTCATGCGCCAAGGATAGCAAGCGCGCAAAACGAAGGGCGGCCTGTGGGCCGCCCTTCGTTCGTGGGGTCATGGGTTCATCAGGGCCGGCCAACGGCCGGCGCTACCGGTGTGTGTTCCGGTACCCACGGTGTTACCGGAACCCGTTATTTGCCCGGGGCGTTGCCACCGTTGGCGGCACCGGTCTGCTGGGCGGCGACATAGGCCTTGTATTCGTCCGGCGTGAGTTCGCCGTCCTTGTTGGTGTCGGCCTGGTCGAACACCTGGGCCAGGCCGGCGTTCACCTGGGCCTCGCTCTTGCTGATGGTGCCGTTGCCATCGGTGTCCACGCTGGCCCACGTCTGGCCGCCACCGCCGCCACCGGCCTGGCTGGAAGCAGCTGCAGCGGAATCGGTGGCCTGGTTGGCCGCCTGGCTGGCCGCGCCGGCCGCCTGCTGCGCCTGCGCCGCCTGCTGCTGGGCCTGAGCGGCATTCTGCTGCGCGGTCTGAGCCATGGCCGGAGCGGCCATCAGGCTGCCGGCAGCGACAAGGAGGGCGATCAGGGGCTTGCGGTTGCGAGTCGTCATTGGGTGGTCTCCTGATTTGGGGTGTCGCACGGTCGTTGTTTCCGTACGGCCCCTACCCTGCCACCGGCTTTGTGAATCGATATTGGGCTGCGATCGCCGTGCGCACACGGTCTTAACCACCTGCACGGATGCGTACGTTACCCGGCCGGTTACGTGCAGGTGAGAGCTTCATAAGCCCCGCATTCAACCGCCGCGCATTTAACGCGACGCGAACAGGATTTCACTCGGCGCTTGCGTTTTTCGCGCCTGACCGCGAACTGAATATCATCCATCCCAACGCCACACCGGCGAGCGCGCCGGCCACTTCGATCACCACGCGCGAGCCCAGCTCGTTGGGATCGTGGATGGTCTGCAGGTACATGCGCGCGTAGAACGGCGACTCCAGCCGCACCACGCCCATGTAGAACAGCTTCCAGGCGTCGATGCCGGCACTGATGATCACCGCGATGACGCAGGCCCAGCCGATGGCGTGCCCGTCGGTCCAGCCGGCCCAGCGGCAGATGCGGTGCCAGCCGGTGTAGATGAGCAGGCCGACGATCAGGGCGATCAGGCCCGCTTCCAGGGTTCCCAGCAGTCCAAAGTGCAGCGGCAGGTTCATCGCGTTCCGGAGGTGTGCGTCAGCCCGTAGTGTAAGGGGCGGACGCTACCGGGACGGCGCGGGGCAGTTGCCGGTGCGGGTGAAGTGCAGGTCCTGGTAGTCGTAGCTGAAGTCGATGTCCGGGTCGATGGGGCGCAGGGTGAGGGTCGGCGGGGTGCCGGGGTGGACCTGCAGCCAGGGCTCGGCTTCGCGGCCGAGCGCGTCCCATTGGATGAGCCAGCGGGTGTCGTGCTGCATGACGGTGCCGTGCAGGCGCGGGGATTTTTCGACTTCGAAACGGAGGTGCGGGCCGTTCGGGCAGAGGGTGGCGGTGCCGAGCCAGGGGTCGTGGTAGGTGCCGGGCGCGACGGTGTCGGCGAGGGCCGGGGTGCGTGCGGAGGTGTCGGGGCGGGTGTGGCCGGCGGTCTTGCGTGCGGTTTTTTCCGAATCCAACAGATCAGCGTAGAGCCACGCCCTGCGTGGCTTCGCGGTGTCGGATGGGGGAGCAG
>JAEWLO010000506.1 GCA_023457475.1 Pseudomonadota bacterium
CAATCATCAAGCACGGCGGCCACGGGCGCAAGCGGGTCCGGGCCCCATCGGTCAGGATCTGCGACAATACGCCCCCATTTTTGCCCGCAGCCTGTTGCCACGTGGCCCGATCCCGCTCCCGCCTTGACCGCACCCCGTTCCAGACCGACATCCTTGACCTGAGCCATGACGGCCGCGGCGTGGCCCGCCGTGAAGGGGAGGGTGGCAAGGTCACCTTCATCACCGGGGCCCTGCCGGGCGAAGTGGTCCGGGCCGAGCCTACCGCGCGCAACCGCCACTTCGACGAAGCACGCACCGTGGAGGTGATCGAGGCCTCGCCGCAGCGCGTCACGCCGCGTTGCCCGCATTTCGGCGTGTGCGCCGGCTGCGTGCTGCAGCACCTGGAAGAGTCGCAGCAGATCGTGGCCAAGCAGCGCGTGCTGATGGACAACCTGACCCGCATCGGCCATGTCGCACCCGGCACGGTGCTGCCGCCGCTGGTCGGCGATAGCTGGGGCTACCGCCGCAAAGGCCGCTTCTCGGTGCGCCGCGTCGAGAAGAAGGACAAGACCCTGGTCGGCTTCCGCGAGCAGGACCCGCGCTTCGTCGCCGACCTCTCGCAGTGCCTGACGGTCATTCCGGAAGTGGGCACCAAGGTATCGGCGCTGTCGGAATTCATCGAAACGCTCGACGGCAAGCGCGACATCCCGCAGATCGAGTTCATCGCCGGCGATGATGCGGTGATGCTTACCATTCGTCACATGCAGCCGCTCAGTGAGCGCGACCGCACGGCCTGGACCGCATTCGGACAGGAACACGGCTTCGCCATTTCCCTGCAGCCGGGCGGCGTCGAATCGGTGCAGCCGCTGTGGCCGGCCGAGGTGCCGCTGTCGTTCAAGCTCGAGCCTTGGAACGTGGAACTGGCGTTCCGGCCACTGGACTTCATCCAGGTCAACGCCAAGCTCAACATCAAGATGATCGCGCTGGCGCTGGAACTGCTCGACGCGCAGCCGGACGAGCGCGTGCTGGACCTGTTCTGCGGCCTGGGCAACTTCACCCTGCCGCTGGCGCGCACCGTCCACGAAGTGGTGGGCGTGGAAGGCGATGCCGGGCTGGTGGCACGCGCGAAGGAAAATGCCGATCGGAACGGTCTGGGCAACGCCCAGTTCTTCGCCGCCGACCTGACCCAGGACCAGCGCAGCACCCCGTGGATGCGCCAGGGCTTCGACAAGCTGCTGCTCGATCCGCCGCGTTCGGGCGCGATCGAAGTGCTGCAACAGCTGCCGCTGAAGCAGTTCAAGCGCATTGTCTACGTCAGCTGCCACCCCGGTTCGCTGGCCCGCGACGCCGGCTATCTGGTCAACGAGCAGGGCTTCACCCTGGTCAGCGCCGGGGCCATGGACATGTTCCCGCATACCGCGCACGTGGAAAGCATCGCCGTGTTCGAGAAGCGCTGACGTATTCGGCCATACTGCTGCCATGGGCATTGAGATCGAACGCAAGTTCCTGGTCACCGGCGACGGCTGGCGCGCTGCCGCGCACCGGGTCATCCCGATGGCGCAGGGCTACATCAACGACATGGGCGCGCTGGACCGCGGTACCCAGAACGCCTCGGTGCGGGTCCGCATCGAAGGCGAGGGTGCGGCGCTGAACCTGAAGTCGCGCACGCTGGGCCACACCCGGCAGGAGTTCGACTACCCCATTCCGGTGGGGGACGCGCGGGACCTGCTGGCCTTGTGTGTCGGTGGATTGATCGACAAGCGCCGTCATCTGGTCGACCACGCCGGCCTGACCTGGGAAGTGGATGAATTCCTGGGCGACAACGCCGGCCTGGTGGTGGCGGAAGTCGAGCTTGAGCACGCCGACCAGGCCATCGCGCTGCCGGACTGGGTGGGAGCGGAAGTGACCGACGATCCCCGCTACTACAACGTTGCGCTGGCCAGCCATCCCTATTCACGCTGGTAAGCCGCGTCGGCCCTTTTTTCCGCGCAGCAGGGCCCCCATCTCAGCGGGATGAGAATCGATATCTATTCCGACGTGGTGTGTCCCTGGTGCTGGATCGGCAAACATCGCTTCCAGCAGGGTGTCGCGTTGCTCGGGGCCGATGCCCCGGCGCTGGCGGTCCACTGGCAACCGTTCCAGCTGGACCCGGACGCGGATGCGACGCCGGTTCCGCTGCGGGAGGCCTACGCCCGGAAGTTCGGCGGGCCCGAGCGCACCGAACAGCTGCTGGGCCAGACCCAGGCCACCGCGCAGGCCGAAGGGCTGCCGATGGACTTCAGCCAGGGCCAGGTGCGGGTGACCACGTTGGCCGCGCACCGGCTGCAGTGGCTGGCAGGCCAGCACGGTCTCCAGGACGCCATTGGTGAGGGGCTGTTCCGTGCGCATTTCGAGCAGGGGCTCAATCTGGCTGATCCGGCGGTACTGCTGCAGGTGGGCGTGGCGGGCGGCCTGGCGGCGGACGACATCGCCGCGATGCTGGGCTCCAACCAGGGGCTGGCGGAGGTGAATGCGGCCTTGGCGCAGGCCCGCGCGCTGGGTATCTCCTCGGTGCCGACCTTCGTGATTGACGGGCGCTGGGCCATTTCCGGAGCCCAATCGCCGGAAACCTTTGCCCAGGCGCTGCGCCAGATCGCCACCGAACAGGCCGCAGAAACCACCGCCGGGGACGCCTGCGGCACCGGGGGATGCAGCGTCTGAGCCTGCGGGAGCGCCCATCGCGCCCCCCTGCGCCCATTCGCCGGTTCTGCGACAATGCGGCACTGCGCCATGCGGGCGCTTGTTGTGGAGATTCCCCATGCTGCTGATCGGCGTTGCCGGCACTGAACTGACCGCCCAGGAACGCGACTGGCTGCAGCACGACGCCGTGGCCGGGGTGGTGCTGTTCAAGCGCAACTTCGCCTCGCGCCAGCAGGTCACCGAGCTCAGTGCGGCCATCCGCGCCGCCGCGCCCCGCCCGCAGCTGATCTGCGTGGACCAGGAAGGCGGCCGCGTGCAGCGCTTCCGCGAAGGCTACAGCGCCCTGCCGCCACTGCAGGACATCGGCGCGCTGTATCGCCAGGACCCGGCGCAGGCGCTGACCCTGGCCGAACAGCACGCCTGGCTGATGGCCAGTGAAGTGCGCGCCAGCGGTGTTGACCTCAGCTTCGCCCCCGTGGTCGACCTGGGGCGCGGCAACCGCGCCATCGGCGACCGCGCCTTCGACGAAGACCCGCAGGTGGTGGCCGCCTTCACCGCGGCCTACGTGCGTGGCATGCATGCGGTGGGCATGGCCGCCACCCTCAAGCATTTCCCCGGTCATGGCACGGTGCTGGAAGATACCCACGTCGACACCGCGGTGGACCCGCGTGGGCTGGAAGAACTGCGTGCGCAGGACCTCGTTCCGTTCATTGCCGGCATCGCGGCCGGAGCCGATGCGGTGATGATGGCCCATGTGGTCTACCCGCAGGTGGCTCCGGAAC
>JAEWLO010000507.1 GCA_023457475.1 Pseudomonadota bacterium
GGCTTCAGCCGGTCGGATTTGTAGGAAAAACGGGGGCTTGGCGAGGTCGATGTCGGCATGGCGTCATGGATATAAGTTCAACTTATGCAACGCATTGCAATATCTGCTTTGTCAAATACCACACTCCGGCGCACGGTGGAGTCCACCCCGCATTGCAGGAGTTGGACATGTCCGCTGTCGCCGCCTATGCCACGCCCCAGCCCACCCCGGCCGCTGCCCCGGCCACGCCGGGCGTCGCCCTGACCACCCAGCTGGCCGGCCAGTCCGCGCTGCTGCCGGCCGGGGTACTGGCGCTGCTGGTGTCGCTGCACCGGGCGGTGGAGCCGGAGCGCCAGCGCCGCCTCCAGGCCCGCCGCGAGCGCCAGGCCCGCTTCGACGCCGGTGAGCTGCCGGACTTCCGCGCCGACACCGCGCACCTGCGCGACGAGGACTGGCGGGTGGCCCCGATTCCTGACGCCCTCCAGGACCGCCGTGTGGAGATCACCGGGCCGACCGACCCGAAGATGGTCATCAATGCGCTGAACTCGGGGGCCAAGGTGTTCATGGCCGACTTCGAGGACTCCACCGCCCCGGCGTGGCGCAACGTGCTGGCTGGCCAGCAGGCGCTGATCGGGGCCGTCCGCGGCGACCTGACCTTCACCGCACCTGACGTGGACGGCCGGCCGGGCAAGCACTACGCGCTGCGCCCGTTGAACGAACAGGCCGTCCTGATCGTGCGCCCGCGCGGCTGGCACCTGGACGAGAAGCACGTGCGCATCGACGGCCAGCCGCTGGCCGGCGGCCTGTTCGACGCGGCGGTGTTTGCGTTCCACAACGCGCGCACGCTGATGTGCCGCCAGCGCGGCCCGTACTTTTACCTGCCCAAGCTGCAGTCGATGGAAGAGGCGGCGCTGTGGGAAACCGCGCTCTCGCACATCGAAGGCATGCTCGGCCTGCCGCACGGACAGATCAAGGTCACGGTGCTCATCGAAACGCTGCCGGCGGTGTTCGAGATGGACGAAATCCTGCACGCACTGCGCGACCGCATCGTCGGCCTGAACTGCGGGCGCTGGGATTACATCTTCTCCTACATCAAGACCTTCCGTGCGCACCCGGACAAGGTGCTGCCGGAACGTGGCCAGGTGACCATGACCCAGCCGTTCCTGAAGGCGTATTCGGAACTGCTGATCAAGACCTGCCATCGCCGTGGCGCGCATGCGATGGGCGGCATGGCCGCACAGATTCCGATCAACCATGACGCCGCCGCCAACGAGCAGGCGATGGCACGCGTGCGGGCGGACAAGCTGCGCGAAGTCACCGCCGGTCACGACGGCACCTGGGTGGCGCACCCGGCGCTGATTCCGGTGGCGCAGGCGATCTTCGACGAACACATGCCCGGCCCGAACCAGCACAGTGTGCTGCGCCGCGATGTGCAGGTGGACCGCGAGGCGCTGATCGCCGCGCCGACCGGCACCATCACCCGCGCCGGCTTCGAGAACAACGTGGAGGTCTGCGTGCGTTACCTGGCCGCGTGGCTGGACGGTAACGGCTGCGTGCCGATCCATCACCTGATGGAAGACGCGGCCACTGCCGAGATCAGCCGCAGCCAGTTGTGGCAGTGGTTGCATGTGCCGGGCCAGCATCTGGACGACGGCACCGCCATCGATCCCGCGCTGCTGGAGTCGACCCTGGCCGGGTTGCCGGCGCGGCTGGGCGACCGCACGGCGCTGCCGGGTGGGGCGCGCATCGACGAGGCGATCGCCCTGCTGGGTGAGTTGAGCCGCCGCGACGAACTGACCGATTTCCTGACCCTGCCGGCGTACGACCGGTTGGATTGAACCGATCGAACCGCAACCGACCGACGCAAACGCGACCAACCAACCGAAACGCGGTCGACCAACCGTAGAGCGGGGCTTGCCCCGCTGAGCCGGGCAAGCCCGGCTCTACCTGGCCCATCCCGGTCATGACCCCAAACCCCATTCCCATCGTTCACCTGGAGAACCGACATGAGCAAGCTGCCGACCGCCGAACAGATCCAGCACGAATGGAACACCGACCCGCGTTGGGCCGGCATCCAGCGCAACTACACCGCGGCCGACGTGGTGCGCCTGCGCGGCACGGTGCACGTGGAGCACTCGCTGGCGCGGCTGGGCGCGGAGAAGCTCTGGACGTATCTGCACGAGAAGGACTTCGTCAACGCACTGGGCGCGCTGACCGGCAACCAGGCCATGCAGCAGGTGAAGGCCGGCCTCAATGCGATCTACCTGTCCGGCTGGCAGGTGGCGGCCGATGCCAACCTGGCCGGTCAGATGTATCCGGACCAGTCGCTGTACCCGGCCGACTCGGTGCCGGCGGTGGTCAAGCGCATCAACAACACGCTGCTGCGCGCGGACCAGCTGCACCACGCCGAGGGCAAGGATGAGATCGATTTCCTGCAGCCGATCGTGGCCGACGCCGAAGCAGGTTTCGGCGGCGTGCTCAATGCGTTCGAGCTGATGAAAGCGATGATCGAGGCGGGCGCGGCCGGCGTGCACTTCGAGGACCAGCTGGCCTCGGTGAAGAAGTGCGGGCACATGGGGGGCAAGGTGCTGGTGCCGACCCGTGAGGCGATCGAGAAGTTGAACGCCGCACGCCTGGCGGCCGATGTGCTCGGCGTGCCGACTCTGCTGGTGGCGCGTACCGACGCGGAAGCGGCGGACCTGCTGACCAGCGACATCGACGCCAACGACCAGCCGTTCGCCACCGGCGAGCGCACGCCGGAAGGCTTCTA
The DNA here is from genome assembly GCA_023457475.1 of Pseudomonadota bacterium. GTDB lineage: Bacteria > Pseudomonadota > Gammaproteobacteria > Xanthomonadales > Xanthomonadaceae > Stenotrophomonas. Next base: position 2,750 of record JAEWLO010000507.1, read on the forward strand.
CCGCACCCGGAATGGCTTGGACCAGGCGATCAGCCGCGGCCTGGCGTATGCCCCGTACGCCGATCTGGTGTGGTGCGAGCCCGGCAAGCCGGACCTGGAGTTCGCGCGGAAATTCGCCGAGGCCATCCACGCCAGGTACCCGGGCAAGCTGCTGGCCTACAACTGTTCGCCGAGTTTCAACTGGAAGAAGAACCTGGACGACGCCACCATCGCGAAGTTCCAGAAGGAGATCGCCTCTTACGGCTACAAGTTCCAGTTCATCACCCTGGCCGGCTTCCACGCGCTGAACTACTCGATGTTCAACCTGGCCCACGGCTATGCCCGCCGCCAGATGAGCGCCTTCGTCGAACTGCAGGAAGCCGAGTTCGCCGCCGCCGACCGCGGCTTCACCGCGGTGAAGCACCAGCGCGAAGTCGGCACCGGCTACTTCGACGCCGTCACCCAGGCCATCCAGCAGGGCCAGTCCTCCACCACCGCGCTCACCGGCTCCACCGAGGAAGAGCAGTTCCGCGCTGCCTGAGTGCACGTAGAGCCGGGCTCTGCCCGGCTGCTTCATGCGTTTTGGCGAACAGCCGGTGCGCAACGTGTATCTGTTTTGGCGGGACGGTGCGGGTTAGCGGGGGACGCCGGGAATCCGTCCAAGGAGGCTT
>JAEWLO010000508.1 GCA_023457475.1 Pseudomonadota bacterium
GATGAACACCAGCACCGAGGTGCGGTCATGCCCGGAAGTCGGGAAGATGTTGCGGCCGATCACCAGGAAGCGCGTGGTGTTGTCGGCGTCGTTCTGGATCGGCTTGGTGACGACCTTCTTCAGGCCATACACGTGGCCGGCGCTCTCGCCGCCAATGGCTGCGGCGTCATCCGCATTGCGGGCGCGGCGTGCGCCTTCGGCATTGCTGGAGACCGGGATCTTCTCGGCCTTGGGCAGGTTGGCCCGCAGCCACGAGGAGGTCTGCATGAACGACTGCGGATGGCCGTAGACGCGTTCGACATCCTCCAGCCGGCCGCTGCGGGACATCAGGTACTGCTGCACGCGCAGTTCGACCTCACCGCAGATCTTCAGGTTGGAGGTGAGGAACATGTCCAGGGTGATCTGGATGGTGCCCTGCCCCGAGTTTTCCACCGGCACCACGCCGAAATCGGCGTTGCCGGCTTCCACTTCCTGGAACACTTCTTCGATGCTGGCCAGCGGCAGGCCCAGCGCGGAACGGCCGAAGTGTTTGAGCACGGCCTGCTGGCTGAAGGTGCCTTCCGGGCCGAGGTAACCGATCTTGAGCGGCTCCTGCTGGGCCAGGCAGGCGGACATGATCTCGCGGAACACGTGCACCAGCACTACGTCGCTGAGCGGCCCTTCGTTGCGGTCCACCACCATGCGCAGCACCTGCGCCTCGCGCTCGGGGCGGTAGTAGTCCACGGCGGCGGCAAGCTTGCCCTTGGCCTTGCCGACCTGGTGCGCGAATTCGGCGCGTTCGGCGATCAGCGCCTGGATGCTGCGGTCGATGTGGTCGATCTTGGCGCGCACGTCGGAAAGCACCGGTGCAGCGGTGGCGGGCGTTGTTTCAGCCTTGGGCTTGGCGGGTTTCTTGGCCATTACAGGCTCCGGTTGCAGTGGAGCGCATGCGCTCCGGTAAAGACAAAAACGAAAGGATCAGCCGTTGCGCTGCTGGAAGTCGCGCATGAAGGCGACCAGCGCCTGCGCACCTTCCACCGGCATGGCGTTGTACAGCGAGGCACGGATGCCACCCACCGCCTTGTGCCCCTTGAGCGCCAGCAGCCCGGCGGCCTTGGATTCGGCCACGAAGCGTGCGGTGAGCGTCTCGTCGGGCAGGAAGAACGGAATGTTCATGCGCGAACGCACGGCCGGTGCCACCGCGTTGCGGTAGAAACCGCCGGAGCTTCCGATCGCGTCATAGACGAGCGCCGCCTTGGCCGCATTGCGGCGGGCAAATGCCTCCACACCGCCCTGCGCGAGCATCCACTGGAACATCAACCCGGCCAGATACCAGTTCCAGGTGGGCGGCGTGTTGAGCATGGAGTCGCGCGCGACGTGCGAGCGGTAATCGAAGATGTCCGCGCGCGGCTGGCCGGCGCGTTCCAGCAGGTCACGGCGCACGATCACCACCGAGACGCCCACCGGGCCCAGGTTCTTCTGCGCCCCGGCGTAGATCAGGCCGTAGCGGGACACGTCGATCGGTTCGCTGGCGATCGAAGAGCTGAAGTCGGCGAACAGCGGCACGTTGCCGACGTCGGGGGTATCGCGGAATTCCACGCCATGGATGGTTTCATTGGCGGTGATGTGCACGTACGCGGCATCGGGCGAGAGCTGCCAGCTGTCGCGCGCGGGAATGTCGTGAAAACCGCCGGCCTCGCTGCTGGCGGCCACGTGCGGCGTGATGTAGTGGCTGACCTGCTTGATCGCGGTCTTGCCCCAGTGCCCGGTGACGACGTAATCGGCGGTCTGGCCGGGGCTGGCGAAGTTCAGGGCGAGCAGCGCCTGCTGGGTGGTCGCCCCGCCGGCGAGGAACATCACGGCGTAGTCGTCGGGGATGCCGATCAGGCGGCGGAGATCCGCCTCGGCCTGGGCGGCCACGGCCATGAACTCCGGGCCGCGGTGACTCATTTCAACGATGGAGGCACCCGCACCGTTCCATTCCAACATTTCTTCCTGCGCCTGGCGCAGGACCGATTCCGGCAGGGTTGCAGGGCCGGCACTGAAATTGAACGCGCGCGTCATGTCACACCTATGGGGCAAGACCCCTAGTATGCCGCAGCGCACCAGCGTTTAGGCCGCACCCTGTCGGCCAAATTTGGTTGCGTATGAATCTATTGCAGACGCGCACTGGCCCGATTGCAGACGCGCACTCGCCCGGTAGCGCCGGCCGTTGGCCGGCCCCCGCGATTGATCACCGCGCGCCAAACAACAACAACAGGCTGATGGCGGCACCAAGCAACAACGCACTCCCCAGCAACCAAGGCCAGCGGCTCACCCTGCGGACCACCGGCACAGCATCCACCGCCACCACCGGATCAAGCAGCGCGTCCTCTTCCTCGCTCACCACCCGCTTGCGGCCGTCGTGCGGCACTTCCAGCACGAACCGGTGCTGCGCATCGAGCACCAGCTGGTCGCCCGGCTGCAGCCAGCAGTGACGCACGCTGACGCCGTTCACCCGGGTGGACTCCCCCGCGCCCAGGTCGCGCAGCAGCAGGCGGTCGCCGTGGCGCTCCAGCCGGGCGTGCTGCTCGGCGAAGGCGGGGTCGTCGATCAGGATGTCGGCCTCGGCACCGCGCCCGATGATGCGCGGGCGGTCCAGCGTGAAGCTGCGGCCGTGATGCTGGCCACCCACGCCACGCAGCAGGCGCGGGTCTTCGCCCTGCTCGTCGCTGCGGGCCGGCGCGTGCTGCAGGGCATCGCATGCGCCTTGGATGAGCATCTCCACGCCGTCGGCATAGACCGCATCGCCCGGACGCAGCAGGGCCATGCGCCGAACCGGCCGGCCGTTGACGTGGATGCCGCGCATGCCGCTGGCCACCTGCAGCCACAGGCCGCGGTCGTCCAGGCAGAACTGGGCCAGCAACAGCGTGCCGACCACGTCGCCGCCGAGGCGGACGCTGCCCGAAGCGTGGCGCACGATGCGCTGTACCCCGGGCCGCAGGGGCTGGTCGGGGTGTTGGCGTTGGGTGAAGTGAACTAGCAGGTTCTGCACGCGGCGCAGCCTATCAGGTTGCTTGTCCAGGAAGAAGAAGTGTGACGTGCCGCTTGGCGCGGTGGCTGACCATGCGCACAATGCAGACCCCTTCCCCGCCCGCATCCGCCAGGAGCCCCGCATGTCCAGGATCGATATCACCCACGCACACAACCTGCCCGCGGAAAACGCGCGCGCGGCCATCGAACAGATGGCGGCCCGGCTCAACGACAAATTCCCGGTCACCACGGCCTGGGCCGGCGACGTGCTCAGCTTCAACGGCTCCGGCGTGGACGGCCGCATCACCCTGGCGCAGGGTGCGGTGAACGTGGTGGCCGAGCTGGGCTTCCCGGTCTCGATGATGAAAGGCATGGTGGAAAGCGAGATCCAGCGCGTGCTGAAGGAAAAGCTGGGCTGAATCCCGGCAGCGCCGTCACACCATTCAACGGTGGGGCTGGCTAGGATCGGGGGGTGGCCACTCACAGGATCGCCCCATGACGACACACGACGACTTCGATGACCGCACCGCCGAGGAAAAGCGCTCCTTCCAGGATCAAGCCGAGCGCTTCTCGCGCAAACTGAGCGACTCCGCGCAGCAGGTCTGGCTGGCCGGGCTGGGCGCGTTTGGACGCGCGCAGGCCGAGGGCAGCCGCTTCTTCGACACCCTGGTCAAGGAAGGCGAGGCCGTCGAGGCCCGCAACCGTGAGCGTAGTGGCGATGCCCCGCGCTGGCGGGACAACGTGGAAGAAAGCCTGGGCGAGGCCCGCGAAAAGGCCGCCGGCACCTGGGACAAGGTCGAAAAGGCCTTCGACGACCGGGTGCAGGGCGTGCTCAAGCGCCTGCACATTCCCACGGCCGAGGACGTGGCGGCGGTCAACGCCCGGATCGACGCACTCAATGCCCGCCTGAACCGTGCCGAAGCCCGCAACGCCTCGCCGAACGCCGACCCGGCACCCGGCACCCACCAGGGTCCAGGCGGGGCCTGAGCCATTGTTTGCAAAGAAAAACAAGTTTCCCGAAAATCAAAAACGACCCGCCGGTCCCCGCTCGCCGATTGTTCCCTCCCCTCTCGGCTCTGGACTGGCGGGTTTTTTCATGCGCGTTGCAAACTGCGACGAAAAGCTGAAAACGACAGCACGCAGACGCATGCGGGCGCATATACACTGTGTCCATACACACCGTGTTCATTCTCAAGCACCTCATGTTCTCCTGGATTCTGGCCCTCCTGCTGGCCCTCGTCGTCTGGTCCCTGGCGACCGCTTATTTCTGGCTGGTGAAGCGCCGACGCAAAGAGGTGAAGCTGGGGCTCAATGCCCTGGCAGGCATGCACTGGCGCGACTTCGCCGAGATCGTAAAGCGCGCCATGCGTGAGCAACGCCGCCTGCAGGACGTGCCCGACGAGGACGAGGACCACCGCGAGCCGCGCAGCGACTTCCTCATGGAAGATGCGCAGCACAAGCGCTGGCTGGTGTCCTGCAAGCACGGCCTGGCCTACCGGATCGGCCCGGCGGCGGTGAATGAACTGGGCACCGCCGCGCGCCTGGCGGGAGCCAAGGGCGGCATCCTGATCACCGAGGGGCAGATGCAGCGCGACGGCCGCGCCGCCGCTGTAAAGCAGGGTGTGGAGGTGCTGGACGGCCAGGTGCTGTGGCCGATGCTGATCCCCTATCTGCCCGGCGATGTGGAGTCGCGGGTGAAGAAGGCCGCGCGCCGCGAGGCGATCCGCCGCATTTCGATCGCGGGGCTGGGCTCGCTCACGCTGGGCCTGCTGGTGGCCATGAGCTACCTGACCACGCGCGTGGCCCCCGCGCCGGCACCAGCCGCCCCGGTGCAGGCGGCCGCACCGGCGGCACCCGCACCTGCCCCCGCACCCGTGACGACACCGCCTGCCCCCGTTGCAGCGCCGGAGCCGGCCGCAACGTTGCCTGCCGCGCCGCCCGCACCTGCCGCAACCTCGCACCTGACCACGCCGCCGGTCGCCGCCACACCGAACCCGGCACCGGGCAGCATTCTGGGGACCGAGGGCGATCCGGACGCGGCCACGCTGGCCCAGTACCGTCGCGAACTTGCCCAGAACGTGGGCAGCCAGACCGGCGTGCTGAGCGCGTTCTGGCAGACCAGCCAGACGCTGGCGATCAACCGCAGCGAAGAGATCGACGCGGTGTGGCCGCGCATCTGCGGGCAGGTGAAGCGCTATCCGGCGCTGCGCACCGTGCGCATCCAGCTCAACCCGCGCCCGGGCTCGGACGAGCCGGTGCGCTGGCGCCAGTGCGCCACGCTGTAATCAGCGCGCGCCCGGTGCGAACCGGGCCACCAGGTCCCAGGCATCGCCCAGGAACATCTGCCGTACCCGGGTGATCGGCTGCTCGCCCCGCCACGTGTGGCGGTCGATCACCAGACACGCCGTGCCCGGCTTCACTTCCAGCAACGCCGCCGCAGGTGCGTCCGCGCCCCAGGCGCTGATCCGGTGCTGGGCCCGCGTCCACGACACGTTCTGCAGCAGCCAGCTGCCCGGCGCGGTGGTGGTGAAGTCCACGTCCAGCACCTCGGGCACACCCACCGGGCTGATCAGCCGGTGCTCCAGCGCGAACGGACGGCCATCGGCCAGGTGCAGGCAGCGGATCGCCAGCAGCGCTTCGCCTCCGGAAAGGGCGGCCTCATCTTCGTTGTCCAGGTCCGGCAACCGGTGTGCCCGGTCCAGCAGCCGGTAGCCATACTGGTGCCCGCGCGCGCCCACCGCCATCGCGATGTCGGGAATCTCCAGCGCCACCTGTTCCAGATGCGGCGGCTGCCGGGCCACGAACGAACCGGCGCGGCGACGGCGCTCGATCATGCCGCTCTCGGCCAGCGCGGTCAGCACCTTGTTCACGGTCATGCGCGAGCAGCCGTACTGCTCCATCAGTTCGTGCTCGTACGGGATGCGGAAACCGGGCGCCCACTCGCCACTGAGGATGCGGGTTTCCAGATCCTCGCGGATGCGCTGGTTGAGTGTTTGAGCTTTCTTGCCCGTCACGCGGGAATCCTGGAAGAGCGGGTCACGGGGCGGGTGTCAGCGGGCGGCAAGGATGTCGCGAAGGGCGGTGGCGAAACGCGCGGCCACGGCCTCACGCTGCAGGTGACGGCCTTCGCGTACCAGCGCGCGTCCCCCGCGCCACACCGACCGTACCGCGCCATTACGTGCGGCAAACACCCAGCTGTCAAGCCAGGCATCGCCTTCGCGGGCGATCATGGCCGGGTGCGCACGATCCAGCTCCACCACATCGGCCGGCGCGCCGGCCTGCAGGCCATGGCCCACGCCCAGGGCCTGCGCCGCTCCCTGCAGGGAGCGCTCGAACAGCCAACGGCCCGTGCTGATGCCCTCCTCCGGCACCAGCACGTTGCGCCCACGCAGCTGCAGGCGCTGCCCGTATTCGAGCAGGCGCAGCTCCTCGGCGGCATCGATCAACACGTTGGAATCGCTGCCGACGCCAAAGCGCCCGCCGCCCTGTGCGAAGGCCTGCATCGGGAACAACCCGTCGCCCAGGTTGGCCTCGGTGATCGGGCACAGCCCCACCACCGCCTGGCTGGCGAGGATGCGCTGCACCTCGTCGGCGTCCACATGGGTGGCGTGCACCAGGCACCAGCGCGCGTCCACCGGCGCGTGTTCGTACAGCCAACGCACCGGGCGCAGCCCGCTCCACGCCACGCAGGCGTCGACTTCGCGGGTCTGCTCGGCAATGTGGATGTGCACGGGGCCGGTGGTCAGCGGCAGCAGTGCGCTCAGTTCATCGCCCGTGACCGCGCGCAGACTGTGCGGCGCGAGGCCGAGCACGGCGTCGTCCTGGCCCTGCAGTGCCTGGCGGCAGCCCTCCAGCAGGTCGGCGAAGCCGTCCACATCGTGGATCAAGCGGCGCTGGGCCGGATTCGGCGGCGCGCCGCCGAAATCGGCGTGCGCGTAGAACACCGGCAGCAGGGTCAAGCCGATTCCACTGCCCTGCGCGGCCGCCGCGATGCGCGCGGCCATTTCGGCGCGGTCGGCATACGGCGTGCCATCGGCGGCATGGTGCAGGTAATGGAACTCGCCGACGCGGGTGAAGCCCGATTCCAGCATCTCCACATAGGCCTGCTCGGCGATGGCCTGCACGGCCGCCGGCTGCAGGTGGGCGAGGAAGCGGTACATCAGCTCGCGCCAGCTCCAGAAGCTGTCGCCGCTGCGCCCGCCGATCTCGGTCAGGCCGGCCATGCCGCGCTGGAAGGCGTGGCTGTGCAGGTTGCCCAGGCCGGGCACGGCAATCGACAGACGCGTATCGCCGGGAGCGGCCGACACGCCGGCGGTGACCGACTGCAGGCGGGAGCCCTCGCAGACGATACGCACGTCGCGTGCACAGCCGTGCGGCAGCAACGCGTGTTCAGCGTGGAAAACGAGGGGGGTAGCGGTCGACATCACTGGACATCCCGGAAGCGTCACCTATATTGTATAGACATATGAGTCGCCGTGGTGACGGACATGCAGTGTGACACCCTCTGGACCAACGCCCATCTGATCACCCTGGACGGCCCCGGACTGGGTGTGATCGAACGCGGCGTGCTGGCCGCGCACGAAGGGCGCATCGTTCACGTAGGCCCGGCCGGCAGCGAGGTCCACCTGCAGCCCACCCAGCGGATCGACGCCGAAGGCCGCTGGATCAGCCCCGGGTTGATCGACTGCCACACCCATCTGGTCTACGCCGGCAACCGCGCCGGTGAGTTCGAACAGCGCCTGCAGGGCGTGAGCTATGCCGACATCGCGCGCGCCGGCGGCGGCATCGTTTCCACGGTGCGCGCCACCCGTGCCGCCAGCGACGCCGAACTGCTGGCGCAGAGCCTGCCGCGACTGGATGCGATGCTGGCCGAAGGGCTGACCACGGTCGAGATCAAATCCGGCTATGGCCTCACCCTGGAAGACGAAACCAAGCAGCTGCGCGTGGCGCGAAAGCTGGGCAACCTGCGTGCCGTGGAGGTGGTGCCCACCTTCCTCGGAGCCCATGCGGTGCCGCCGGGTCGCGACGCGCAGGACTACATCGACGAGGTCTGCACGGTGATGATTCCGGCCGTGGCCGCACAGCAGCTGGCCGAAGCGGTGGATGTGTTCTGCGAGACGATTGGTTTCAGCCCGGCGCAGACCGAGCAGGTATTCGTAGCCGCGCGGGACCACGGGCTCGCAGTGAAGATCCACGCCGAGCAGCTGAGCAACCAGCACGGTGCCGCCCTGGCCGCACGCCATGGCGCGCTGTCCGCCGACCACATCGAACACCTGGACGCCGACGGCATCGCCGCCATGCGCGCGGCCGGCACCGTCGCCGTGCTGCTGCCCGGTGCGTTCTATTTCACCCGCGATACCACCCTGCCCCCGCTGGACGCCCTGCGCGCCGCGGGCGTGCCGCTGGCCCTGGCCACCGACAGCAACCCGGGCACGTCACCGCTGACCAGCCCGCTGCTGGCGATGAACATGGCCGCCACGCTGTTCCGGATGACCGTGGACGAGTGCATCGCCGGCTTCACCCGTGAAGCAGCGCGCGCCCTCGGCCGCGCCGACCGGATCGGCCGGCTGGCGGTAGGGCTGGACTGCAACCTTGCCGTGTGGGACATCGAGGCCCCTGCCGACCTCGTGTACCGCATGGGCTTCAATCCGCTGCACGCGCGCGTGATGCGCGGGCAGCCTGCCTGATCATTGCTGTGTCTGGAGATTCCATGAGCAAGACCCTGATGCTGCGCCCGGGCGCAGTGACGCTGGACCAATGGCGCGCCGTGTATGCCGGTGCCCGCGTGCAGCTGGACCCGGCCAGCGCCGCCGCTGTCGCGCGCAGTGCGCAGACCGTGGCCGACATCGTCGCCAAGGGTGCGCCGGTGTATGGCATCAACACCGGCTTCGGCAAGCTGGCCAGTGTACGCATCGAACGCGAGGACCTGGAAACCCTTCAGCGCAACATCGTGCTCTCGCATGCGGCCGGTGTGGGCGAGCCGATGCCGGCTCCCGTGGTGCGGTTGATGATGGCGTTGAAGCTGACCAGCCTCGCCCAGGGCGCATCGGGCATCCGCCCGGAAACGCTGGCGCTGCTGGAAGCCTTCCTGCAGCAGGACATCGTGCCGGTGATTCCGTGCCAGGGCTCGGTGGGTGCCTCGGGCGACCTGGCACCGCTCTCGCACCTGGCCAGCGTGATGATCGGTACGGGCGAGGCGTTCGTGGGCAACGAGCGGCTACCGGCGGCCGACGCGCTGGCGCGCGTGGGTCTGTCGCCGCTGGTGCTGGGCGCGAAGGAAGGCCTGGCCCTGCTCAACGGCACCCAGTACTCCACCGCCTATGCACTGGCCGGCCTGTTCGAGATCGACACCGTGTTCCAGGCCGCGCTGGTGGCCGGCGCGCTGTCGGTGGAAGCAGCCAAGGGTTCGGACACGCCGTTCGACCCGCGCATCCACCAGATCCGCGGTCAGCGTGGGCAGATCGCCACTGCCGCGACCCTGCGCGCGTTGATGCAGGGTTCGGCGATCCGCGAATCGCACCGCGACAACGATGTGCGCGTGCAGGACCCGTACTGCCTGCGCTGCCAGCCGCAGGTGATGGGCGCAGCCTTCGATGTGATGCGGCAGGCGGCAACGACGCTGGCGATCGAGGCCAATGGCGTCTCCGACAATCCGCTGGTGTTCACCGATACCAATGAAGCCCTGTCCGGCGGCAACTTCCACGCCGAGCCGGTGGCCTTCGCGGCCGACATGCTGGCCATGGCGGTGTGCGAGATCGGCTCGATCAGCGAGCGCCGCACCGCGATGCTGGTGGACCCGGCGTTGTCGGGTCTGCCGGCCTTCCTCACCCCGAAGCCGGGTCTCAACTCCGGCTTCATGATTCCGCAGGTGACCGCTGCAGCGTTGGTCTCGGAAAACAAGCAGCGCGCGTATCCGGCCAGCGTGGATTCCATTCCCACCTCGGCCAACCAGGAAGACCACGTATCGATGGCCGCGCACGGCGCACGCCGTCTGCTTGCGATGGCCGAAAATGCCGCGAACGTGGTCGGCATCGAGCTGCTGGCGGCCGCACAGGGCTGCGATTTCCACGCGCCGCTGCGTTCCAGTGATGCACTGGAAACCGTGCGTGCACGCCTGCGCGCGCAGGTGCCTACGTTGCAGGACGACCGCTATTTCCACCCGGACATGGTCGCCGCCACTGACCTTGTTCGCAGCGGCGCACTGGCCGAAGGGCTGGCCGGCGTGCTGCCGGTCTTGGAGCCGCTGTCATGAACGCGGCGCTGGACTGGCTGCAGGTCCACCGGGGCGAAGCGCCGGTGATCGTCAGCTTCCCGCACACCGGCACCGACCTGCCCGACGCGCTCGCCGAGCGCTTCGTTTCGCCGTGGCTGGCCCGCCGCGATGCGGACTGGTGGGTGCACGAGCTGTACGACTTCGCCCGCGACATGGGCGCGACCACGGTGCGCTCGGCGATGTCGCGCTCGGTGATCGACCTCAACCGCGATCCCAGCGGGGCCTCGCTGTATCCCGGCCAGAACACCACCGGTCTGTGCCCGCTCACCACCTTCGACAACCAGCCGCTGTATCGCGAGGGCCAGGAGCCGGACACCCACGAGATCGAGCAGCGCCGCGCGCAGTGGTTCGATCCGTATCACGCCGCGCTGGCCGCCGAGATCGCGCGCCTGCGCGAACGCCACGGTACCGTGGTGGTGTACGACGCGCATTCGATCCGCTCGCACATTCCGCACCTGTTCGAGGGCGAGCTGCCGCAGTTCAACCTGGGCACCGCCGGGCCGTCCGGTGCGGTGGACACCAGCTGCGACAACGCCCTGGCCGACGTGGTGGAGAACCTCTGCAAGTTCAGCGGCCTGGGCCACGTACGCAACGGCCGCTTCAAGGGCGGCTGGATCACCCGCCACTACAGCGACATCCCCGGTGGCGTGCACAGCCTGCAGATGGAACTGGCCTGCCGCGGCTACATGCACGAGCCCGACGATGTGGACGTGCACAGCTGGCCCACCCCGCTCGATTCCCATCACGCCGCACCGCTGCGCCACACGCTGCAGCAGGTGCTGGGTGCCTGTCTTGAATTCGCTACGTCCCGGAGTGCTGCATGAGCCGTCACGATTCCACCCGCACCATCGTTGCCCCGACCGGCACCACGCTGACTGCCAAGAGCTGGTTGACCGAAGCGCCGCTGCGCATGCTGATGAACAACCTGCATCCGGACGTGGCCGAACGCCCGCAGGAACTGGTGGTGTACGGCGGCATCGGCCGCGCCGCGCGCGACTGGGCGAGCTACGACGCCATCATCGACACGCTGAAGCGGCTGGAAGACGACCAGACCCTGCTGGTGCAGTCCGGCAAGCCGGTCGGCGTGTTCCGCACCCATGCCGATGCACCGCGCGTGCTGATCGCCAATTCCAACCTGGTGCCGCGCTGGGCCAACTGGGACCACTTCAACGAGCTGGATAGGAAGGCCTGGCCATGTACGGCCAGATGACCGCCGGCAGCTGGATCTACATCGGCGCGCAGGGCATCGTGCAGGGCACCTACGAAACCTTCGTGGAAATGGGCCGCCAGCACTACAACGGCAACCTGGCCGGCAAGTGGCTGTTCACCGGCGGACTGGGCGGCATGGGCGGCGCGCAGCCGCTGGCCGCGGTGATGGCCGGGGCCTCGTGCCTTGCCGTGGAATGCCGCAGGAGCAGCATCGAGATGCGCCTGCGCACCGGCTACCTGGACACCTGGACCGACAACCTGGACGAAGCGCTGCGCCTGATCGAGGAATCGTGCACGGCGAAGAAGCCGCTGTCGGTGGGCCTGCTGGGCAACGTGGCGGACGTGCTGGACGAACTGCTGGTGCGCGGGGTCCGGCCGGACCGGCTGACCGACCAGACCTCCGCGCACGACCCGGTCAACGGCTACCTGCCGCAGGACTGGACCGTGGAGGAATGGGACGAAAAGCGCGTGTCCGCGCCCAAGGACGTGGAAAAGGCCGCGCGCGCCTCAATGGCCAACCACATCCGCGCCATGCTCGCCTTCCACGCGCTGGGTGTACCGACCGTGGATTACGGCAACAACCTGCGCCAGATGGCGCTGGAAGAAGGCGTGGACGACGCCTTCGATTTCCCGGGCTTCGTGCCGGCCTACATCCGCCCGCTGTTCTGCCGCGGTATCGGCCCGTTCCGCTGGGCCGCCCTCAGCGGCGACCCGGAGGACATCGCCAAGACCGATGCGAAGGTGAAGGAGCTGATTCCGGATAACCCACACCTGCACCGCTGGCTGGACATGGCCGCCGAGAAGATCAAGTTCCAGGGTCTGCCGGCGCGCATCTGCTGGGTGGGCCTGGGCGACCGCGACCGGCTGGGGCTGGCGTTCAACGAGATGGTGGCCAACGGTGAGCTGAAGGCCCCGGTGGTGATCGGGCGCGATCATCTGGACAGCGGCAGCGTGGCCTCGCC
>JAEWLO010000509.1 GCA_023457475.1 Pseudomonadota bacterium
GCCACGCCCTGCGTGGCTGCTCTTCGATCCGGCACCGCAAAGCCACGCAGGGTGTGGCTCTACGCGTAGGGTGGGACCGCGAGGACACGCACGGCGTGTCCGTACGCGAACGATTCGACCCTTTGAGAAAAGGTCGGGTTCTTGTTGGAACCCGGCCACCGCCCTAGCATGAAGGCACCCCCTTCCTCAGGTGATGCCCGATGTCTTTCAACGCGCTGCTGGCCGACAAGGAAAACGGCCAGGTAACCACGAAGCTGGTGACGCTCAACGACACCGACCTGCACGACGGCGACGTGCTGGTGCAGGTGGATTACTCCACCCTGAACTACAAGGACTCGCTCGCGATGACCGGCCGCGCGCCGGTGATCCAGCGTTTCCCGCTGATTCCCGGCATCGACCTGGCCGGTACCGTGATCGAATCCACCCACGCCCGTTTCAACACCGGCGATCGTGTGGTGTTGAACGGCTACGGGCTCAGCCAGACCCACCACGGCGGCCTCGCCCAGCGTGCCCGCGTGCCTGGCGACTGGCTGGTGAAGCTGCCGGACAGCATCAGCAACAAAGACGCCGCCGCGATCGGTACCGCCGGGTACACCGCCATGTTGTGCGTACTGGCACTGGAGCACGGGGGCGTGATGCCGGAGCACGGCGACATTCTGGTGACGGGCGCGAATGGCGGTGTCGGTTCCATTGCCGTCGCGCTGCTTTCGAAGCTCGGCTATCGCGTAGTGGCCTCCACCGGCCGCCCCGAACACGCGCAGTATCTGCATGACCTGGGCGCGGCAGACATCATCGACCGCGCGCCGCTGGAAGCTGCACGCACGCGTCCGCTGGATGCGGAGCGTTGGGCGGGTGTGGTGGATGTGGCGGGCAGCCACACGCTGGCCAATGTGTTGGCGCAGACGAAGTACCGCGGTGTGGTGGCGGCGGCCGGGTTGGCGCAGGGGACGGATCTGCCTACGTCGGTGATGCCGTTCATTCTGCGCAATGTCACGCTGGCCGGGATTGATTCAGTGCAGGCACCGTTGGCGGTGCGCGAGCAGGCGTGGCAGCGGCTGGCGACGGATCTGGCGCTGGGGAAGCTGGCGAGCACCGTGGAGGTGATCTCGCTGGAGGGGGTGTTGGAGGTGTATCCGGCGTTCCTGGAAGGCAAGGTGCGTGGCCGCCTGGTGGTGGACGTGAACGCCTGATCCGGCACCGCGAAGCCACGCATGGCGTGGCTCTACGTCATGATCACTCGCCCGTGTGGAGACTATTCCCATGCGCAAAACCACCACGCCGCCCTGGAAAAAGCCTAACCCGAAAACCCGGAAGGGCCAGCCGTTGTCGCAATCCCAGAAAGATGCGGCCCGGCAGCGCGCCGAGGAAAACGGGCGCGCCTATCCGAACCTCGTGGACAACATGTGGGCCGCGAAACTGCCGCGCGGCGATTGAATCGCCTCAGGTGGCGGACACCTGCGCATCCTTCGCGGCGCTCAACGCGCGATCTGCACGCAGGAACACCACGTTGTTGGATTCGCCGGTGTTCGTCGACGCCGCGCCGAGCAGCAGTACCGCGCCCGTGCGACTGGCGATGTCCTCGGCCACGGCGCGGAACTTCGCCAGCGTCTCATCCACCGCGTCGCTGCCCAGTACGGCAATGAACTCACCGCTTCCGGTGACCCGGTTGATGCTGTCGCCGCGCTCCGGTTGCAGGCTCTGTTCCAGCGCCTGGTCCAGCTGCTGCAGGTGGCGGTCGAGCGTGCGCTCACCCACCCGCTGCGCCAGCGCGCCGAGGTCCTGCAACTCCAGAATCACCACGGTGTAGGAGCCCGCGCTGTCGGGAGCAGCAGCCGCCTCATCGGCGATGCCCTGCTCCAGAATGCTCGCCACCTGCTGCCCGCGCTCGCGGCTGCGGCCTTCCATCAGGGTCATGGTGAGGCGGGCGAGGGCCTGCAGCGCTTCGCGCTGGGTGGTATTGAGTTCGCGCGGGTTCACGTCCACCACGCACACGCTGCCCACGGCGGCCCCGGTCTCGGTCACCAGGGGCATGCCGGCGTAGAAACGCGCGCCGATCTCGTTGAGCACGGGGTTGTCGGCGAAACGGACATCCGCGTTGAGGTCACCGATTTCCATCAGCTCGGTCGGCTGGCGGATCGCGTGGTCGCACACCGCGACGTTGCGGTCGGTCTGCTGCCCGTCCAGGCCGGTGCGTGCCTTGAACCACTGGCGGTCGCGGTCGATCAGGGTGACCAGCGCCATCGGCGTGCCGCAGACAGCGGCGGCCACCTTGACGATGTCGTCGTAGGCGGGTTCGGGGAGACTGCCGACGATGTGCAGGGCGTCGAGCGCCCGCTGGCGTTCGGCTTCGTCGAAGGAGGGGGTGGTGCTCAGGGACATGCAGCTTCCTGTCGTACGGGTGGTGTGAGGGTAGCGTAGGCCACGCGCGAAGCGGCCGGGTTAAGCGCGGGTGGAAGATTGAACGAAAGATTCAGGCAGCAGCAGGCTGTGCAGGACATGTCACAACATTTCCGAAAACGCTCACGCAGCGTGTCCGTGTGCCTGCCTAGCATCGGCTGTTCCTACATATCCAAGGATTCATCCCATGGTTGCTTCCAGCGTTCGCCTGCATGTTGAGGACACCGGCGGTACCGGTCGCCCGGTGGTGCTGATTCACGGCTGGCCGCTCTCGGCCGAATCGTGGAAAGCGCAGATTCCAGTGCTGAAGGCAGCGGGCTACCGCGTGATCGCGTATGACCGCCGCGGCTTCGGTCGCTCGGACAAGCCGGCGGGCGGCTACGAGTACGACACCCTGGCCGACGATCTGGCGGGCCTGCTGGACGACCTGGACCTGCGCGATGTCACCCTGGTCGGCTTCTCGATGGGCGGCGGCGAGGTGGCACGCTACGTCGCCCGCCATGGACAGGACCGGCTGCGCAGCGTGGTGTTCGCGGCGGCAGTGCCGCCCTACCTGTTGAAAACCGCGGACAATCCGGAAGGCCCGCTCACCGAAGAGAAGGCCGAGCAGATGCGGCTGGGGCTGGAGCAGCATCGCGAGAACTTCTTCGATGGCTTCACCCAGGACTTCTTCAGCGCCAAGGGCGAGCTGAAGGTGAGCGAGAAGCAGCGTCAGGAGGCGATCGCGCTGTGCCAGCAGTCCGACCAGACCGCCGCGCTGGGCTGCATGAAGGCGTTCGGGACGACCGATTTCCGCGAGGACCTGAAGACGATCACCGTGCCGACCCTGGAGCTGCACGGCGACAGCGACGGCACGGTGCCGTTCGAAGGGTCGGGGCAGCGCACGGCGGCGGCGATTCCGGGCAGCACGGTGGTGCTGGTGGAAGATGCGCCGCATGGCTTCAATGCGAGCCACCCGGAACAGTTCAACGCGGCGCTGGTGAACTTCCTGGCGCGGTGAGGGTGCACTGGTAGAGCCGGGCCCGGGCCGGGGCGCCCCGCCGGCCCCCC
>JAEWLO010000510.1 GCA_023457475.1 Pseudomonadota bacterium
GGTTTACGGCACCCCCCGCAAACCCGCACCGTCCCGCCAAACCAAGGATTCACTGCGCACCGGCTGTTCGCCTAAAACCAACAGCAGCCGGGCAGGGCCCGGCTCTACGGGACAGCCTGCAATCAAAAAAGGCACCCGGAGGTGCCTTTTTCGTGTCAGCGCTCGAGATACTGGAGCTTGTCCGGCTTGCCGTCCCATTCGCCGGCGTCGGCCGGGGGGTCCTTGCGGACGGTCAGGACCGGCCAGGCCTTGGCCAGTTCGGCGTTCAGGGCGACGAAGCCTTCCTGGCCGGCCGGCACGTCGTCCTCGGGGAAGATCGCGTTGACCGGGCACTCCGGCTCGCAGAGGGTGCAGTCGATGCACTCATCGGGGTCGATGACCAGGAAGTTCGGGCCTTCGTGGAAGCAGTCCACGGGGCACACCTCCACGCAATCGGTGTGTTTGCACTTGATGCAGTTTTCGGTGACGACAAAGGGCATGGCTGGATCTGAATCCGACAGTAAGCCGGGCAATTCTAGAACAGTTGTGCGTTTGCCGCAGTGCACGATCTGCCCCCGGTCCCGGAGACGAAAAAACCCCGCCGGGGGCGGGGTTCTTCACGTTCTGCACCGCGACTGGTGCTCCCTAGGGGACTCGAACCCCTGTTTTAGCCTTGAGAGGGCCACGTCCTAACCACTAGACGAAGGGAGCAGGCTTTGTCGCGAACTGCGCAGCGCGCTAGTATATGGGCGACGATGCCATTGGGCAATCCCGAAACTTCAACCGGAAGCGCCAACATCAATTCCTCTGCACCATCCTCGTTCGGTCTGCGCGTGATCCCCCGCGACCAGCACAACATCTCCCGCAAGGACATCAGCCCCAATGCGCTGCGCGTGCTTTACCGGCTGCGCGACGCTGGTTTCGGCGCGTACCTGGTTGGCGGGGCGGTCCGTGACCTGCTGGTCGGCGGGCATCCGAAAGACTTCGATGTGGCCACCGACGCCACCCCCGAGCAGGTGAAGGGGCTGTTCCGCAACTGCCGCCTGATCGGCCGCCGGTTCCGCCTGGCCCACGTGGTGTTCGGCCGCGAGATCATCGAAGTGGCGACCTTCCGTGCCAACAGCGACGACGGCAGCGGCGACCGCGAGATGGAAAACGGCATGCTGGTACGCGACAACGTCTACGGCACCATCGAAGACGACGCCGTGCGCCGCGACTTCAGCTGCAACGCGCTGTACTACGCGATCGAGGACTTCTCGGTGCGCGATTACACCGGCGGCTTCGAGGACGTGCAGGCCCGCCTGATGAAGCTCATCGGCGACCCGGAGCAGCGTTACCGCGAAGATCCCGTGCGCATGCTGCGGGCGGTCCGCCTGGCGGCCAAGCTCGGCTTCCAGATCGAGCAGGCCACCGCCGAACCCCTGCCGCGCCTGGCGGGCCTGCTGGCCGAAGCCGCGCCGGCACGCCTGTTCGAGGAAGTCCTCAAGCTCTTCCTGTCCGGCCATGGCGTGGCCAGCTTCGAAGGCCTGGAGCGTTATGGCCTGCTGGACGTCATGTTCCCGGAAAGCGCCGCGGCCCTGCGCAGCAACCGCACCGGCGCATTGCGCCGCATGGTCATCGAGGGCCTGCACAACACCGACCAGCGCGTGGCCAACGACGAGCCGGTGTCGCCCTCGTTCCTGTTCGCGCTGCTGTTGTGGCCTGCGTTCTGTCGAGCCCTGGCCACCCTGCAGAAGCAGGGCGTGGCGGTGGAAGAGGCGCAGCGCCGTGCCGCCGACCGCGTCACCCTCCATCAATTGACGACCATCGCGCTGCCGCGCCGCTTCTCGCTGCCCATGCAGGAGATCTGGCTGCTGCAGAACCGCTTCAGCTCGCGGCAGCGCAAGCGGGTCATGCGCACCCTGACGCATCCGCGGTTCCGCGCGGCCTTCGATTTCCTGGCCCTGCGCCAGGTGGCGTCCAGCGAGCACAGTGCCGACGTGGAGTTCTGGCGTGAAGCCCAGCTGCAGTCCGGTACGGAACTGGATACCACGCTGGAAGCCGCGCAGGCCGACGAGGGGGACGAGGGCGAGGGCGCGCCACGCAAGCGCCGCCGCCGCCGCCGCCGTCCCGCGGGAGCGGCGGGCGAGTAAACCATGACCCTGGCCTGCATCGGGTTGGGTGCCAACCTGGGCGACGCCGCGCAGACCCTGCGCGGCGCGTTCGACGCGCTGGCCGGGCTGCCCGCCACCACGCTGCGGGCGCGCTCGCAGTTGTACGCGACTCCGGCCTGGGGCAACGAAGACCAGCCGCCCTTCATCAACGGCGCCGCCTTGCTGGAAACGGGACTGTCGGCCACCGACCTGCTCGCGGCGCTGCTGTCGGTGGAGCGCGACTTCGGCCGCGTGCGCGACCCGGCCGTGCATTGGGGGCCGCGGCTGCTCGACCTCGACCAGCTGCTGTACGGCGAGCAGGTCATCGACCTGCCTCAGTTGAAGGTCCCGCACCCGTATCTTCACCAGCGCGCCTTCGCGCTGCTGCCACTGGCCGAAATCGCGCCCGATGCGCTGATTCCGGGGCAGGGGCGTGTGCGGGATGCAGTGATGCGCGTCGAGGCCAGCGGGATCGCGTCAATAGGAGGATAATGCGGGGCTTATCGCCACCGGTTATCAGCACATGAGTACCCACGCAGACAGCAAGCCCTGGACCGTTCCCGCGCTGGCCGAAGCCAAGCGCAACGGGCAGAGGCTGGTCATGTTGACCGCTTACGACGCCGGCTTCGCGCGCACCTTCGACGCCAACGGCGTCGACCTGATCCTGATCGGCGACTCGCTGGGCATGGTGGTGCAGGGGCACGAGTCGACCCTGCCGGTGACCGTGGCCGACATGGTCTACCACACCCGCGCGGTGGCCCGTGTGCTGCAGCGCGCGCTGCTCGTGGCCGACCTGCCGTTCGGGGCCGATGCCACGCCGGAGCGCGCGCTGGACGCCTCGCTGCAGTTGCTGCAGGCCGGCGCGGAGATGGTCAAGATCGAAGGGGCCGGTTTCAAGCTGGACATCATCCGTCATCTGGTCGAGCGCGAGATTCCGGTCTGTTCGCACCTGGGCCTGACCCCGCAGTCGGTGCTGCGCCTGGGCGGCTACCGTGTGCAGGGTCGCGGCGACGCTGCGCGCCAGCTGGTGGCGGATGCCAAGGCGGTGGTGGACGCCGGTGCCAGCATCCTGGTGCTGGAATGCGTGCCGACGCCGGTCGCCGCCGACGTGACCGCCGCCGTGCCGGTCCCCACCATCGGCATCGGTGCCGGTCCGGCCTGCGATGGCCAGGTGCTGGTCCTTCACGATTTCCTTGGCCTGGACAGCGGTCACCGCCGTCCCAAGTTCGTCAAGGATTTCCTTGCCGAAGGCGGGTCGGTGGCGGGTGCGGTCCGTGCCTACGCCGACGCCGTGCGCGACGGTTCCTTCCCCGATGCAGAACACGCCTACGCCTCATGATTGAAACCGTCACCGAACTGTCCCGTCTGCGCGCCGTCGTCAACGGCTGGAAGCGCGAGGGCCTGCGCGTCGCGCTGGTCCCGACCATGGGCAACCTGCATGCAGGCCATTACTCCCTGGTGACCCTGGCCCGGCAGTACGCCGACCGGGTGGTTTCCAGCGTGTTCGTCAATCCGACCCAGTTCGGTCCGAACGAAGACTTCACCCGTTACCCGCGCACGCCCGAGGCGGACACCTCCGGCCTGGAGCAGGCCGGATGTGACGTGCTCTGGCTGCCGACCGTGGAGTCCATGTACCCGTTCGGCGTGGAGCTGGCGGCCAACGTGCACGTCCCGGGCATCAGCAGCCTGCTCGAAGGCGCGCACCGCCCCGGCCATTTCGATGGCGTGTGCACGGTGGTCAGCCGCCTGTTCAACCAGGTGCAGCCAGATGTGGCGGCCTTCGGCAAGAAGGACTACCAGCAGCTGGCGGTGATCCGTCAGCTCGTCGAGGACCTGGCCTTCCCGATCCAGATCGTGGGGGGCGACATCGTCCGTGAAGACGATGGTCTGGCGATGAGTTCGCGCAACCAGTACCTCAACGCCGAGCAGCGCCCGGTCTCGACCACCATTCACCAGGTGCTGCTGGGCATGCGCGAAGGCTTCATCGCGGGCAAGGCACGCAGCCTGATCGAAGCCGAAGCCACCGCCGCCCTCCAGACCGCCGGCTTCCAGGTCGACTATGCCGTCGTCCGCCTGCCGGACCTCTCCGAACCGGCCGACCGCGCCGACGGCACCCGCGTGGCCCTCATCGCCGCCCGCATCGGCACCACCCGGCTGATCGACAACCTCGAGTTCTGAGGTTCCGGCGTCACGGCGGATCGCTGGATTGCGGGCGATCCCGTAGAGCCGGGCTCTGCCCGGCTGCTTCATGCATTTGGGCGAACAGCCGGTGCGCAGCGTTCCGGTAGCTTGGCGGGACGGTGCGGGTTTGCGGGGGATCCCGCGTGCCTTCGGCCCGCCAGATCCGCGCATTTCA
>JAEWLO010000511.1 GCA_023457475.1 Pseudomonadota bacterium
GCCGGCGTCCCGCCATGGCCCCCCTCAGTCCGACGAGCGCAGGCCGTCCCCGTCCAGGATCAGGGCCATGCGGCCGTCGCCGATCAGGGTTGCCCCGGCATAGCCGCGCAGGCCGCGC
This sequence comes from Pseudomonadota bacterium, assembly GCA_023457475.1. Lineage (GTDB taxonomy): Bacteria > Pseudomonadota > Gammaproteobacteria > Xanthomonadales > Xanthomonadaceae > Stenotrophomonas. Next base: position 119 of record JAEWLO010000511.1, read on the forward strand.
AAGGTCTTGGGCAGCGGCTTGATCACCACCTCCTCACGACCCCGCACCTGATCCACCACCAGCCCGAAACGGGCTTCGCCGGCCTGAAGTACCACGATGGTGAGCAGGGGTGAGGCCACCGGCTCCACCGCCAGCCAGTGGCGCAGGTCCACCAGCGGCAGGGTGTGCGAGCGGCGGTCGAGCACCGCGCGGCCGTCGAACCAGCCCAGCTGCGAGTTCGGTGCGTGCAGCACCTCCATCACGCGGGCAAGGGGCAGGGCATAGACGTCCTCGCCGGCCTGCACCAGCAGGGTCGGCAGGATCGCCAGGGTGAGCGGCACACGGATCATGAAGCGGCTGCCGCGGCCCAGCTCGGACTGGATCTGGATCTGACCACTGAGCTCGCGGATGCGCGACTGCACCACGTCCATGCCGACGCCGCGGCCGGAGATGTCGGTCACTTCCTGCTTGGTCGAGAAACCGGGCAGGAACACCAGGTGCAGGCATTCCTCGCTGCTCAGGCGCGCGGCGGCCTCGGGGTCGATCAGGCCTTTTTCGCGGGCCTTGGCACGCAGACGCTCCGGGTCGATGCCGGCACCGTCGTCCTGCACTTCAATGCTGACATAGTCGCCTTCCTGCTGCGCCGACAACCGCACATGACCGCTGCGCGGCTTGCCCTGCGCTTCGCGCAGGTCGGGCATTTCCACGCCGTGGTCGATGGCGTTGCGGACAAGGTGCACCAGTGGATCGGCGAGCGCTTCCACCAGGTTCCGGTCCAGCTCGGTTTCCGCACCGATCAGTTCGAGCTCGACTTCCTTCTTCAGGTTGCGGGCCACGTCGCGGGCCACCTTCGGGAAGCGCGAGAACACCTTGCCAACCGGTTGCATGCGGGTCCGCATGACCGCCGACTGCAGGCGTGCGGTGGCGATGTCCAGGGTGGACACGGCGCGGTCCAGCTCTTCGTCATGCAGGCGCGCGCGCAGTGTCTTGAGCCGGTTACGCGAAAGCACCAGCTCGCCGATCAGATTGACGATGGCGTCCAGGCGCTTGGTATCCACGCGGACGGTGTGCTCGGCTTCGGCCACCGGCTTCTGCGCCGGAGCTTTCGGTGCCGCCGGTGCTGCGGGAACGGCCGCCACCGGAACCGCGACAGCCGTGGGGGCGGCTCCGCCATGCAGTTCGTCAAGCAGCGCTTCGAACTCGTCGTCGGTGATCAGGTCGCCGGCCGGTGCGGGGGCGGAGGGGGTGGGCGCCAGCGGGGCCGGTGCACTGCCGTTGACGTCGAACTGGGCAATCAGCGCGGGCGGGGCGTAACCGGGCTCTTCCCCGGCCGAGACCGAGTCCAGCATCGACTGCAGGTAGTCCAGCGACTGTTGCGCGGCATCGAAGTGATGCGCCTGCAGCGTCGCCTTGCCCGAGCGTGCCATGCCCAGCGTTTCTTCTGCCGCGTGACACAGTTCCACCATGGCCTGGATGCCGAGGAAGCCGGCACCCCCCTTGAGCGTGTGGAAGCCGCGGAACACGGCGTTGAGCTGGTCGGCGTCCTGCGGAGCCTGTTCCAGCGTGACAAGCTGTTCGCCGAGGCGATCCAGGATCTCCTGGGCCTCGAGGATGAAATCGGCAGCAATATCGTCTGGAACGGCACTCATGATGTCAAAGCCCTAGATCGGAAAGCAGGTCGTCGGCGTCCACCTGCGAGACGGCATGGCGGTCCAGCCCATTGACGGCCGGGCCGGCAAGACCGTTGTCCTGCTTTTTCTTTTCGTCGTCGTTCGGCGGCGGCAGGCCGAGCGCGCCGAAGCCTTCGTGCACACGGCGAACGATGCCCACCACGCGGCGGATGATCTGCCCGGTGAGATCCTGGTAGCTCTGGGTGAGCGCGATCTCGGTGAGGTTGTGGCGGATGCGGTCCAGCTGCTGGTCCTGCTCCGGGTTCAGGCCCTCGGCACGCAGCTGCTCGGTAAGCGCACGGCATTCCTCGGCCAGGTCCAGGGTGCGGTGGGTGGCCTGTTCGGTCATCGCCACCACGTGGTCCAGCCGCGCGCAGGCGTCATCCAGCTCACCGGCGTCGCTGGGCAGCGTCGGCAGTTCGCCGAGTGCCTGGCCCAGTTCGCGGGCCAGACGGTTCAGCCCGGCCATCATCGGCTGCGTGCGCAGGGCGGCCAGTGCGTCGATTTCCCGACGCCAGCCGGCTTCGTCGCCACTTTCCAGCGCGGCCAGGGCATCCTGCAGGCGCTGTACCAGCGCGGACTTGTCGCCAAGGGTTTCCATCATGCGCTCGCTGCCAGTCGTTCGAAGATCTTGCCGAGCTTCTCTTCCAGCGTCTGGGCGGTGAACGGCTTGATGATGTAGCCGTTCACGCCGTTCTGGGCGGCTTCGATGATCTGCTCGCGCTTGGCTTCGGCGGTCACCATCAGCACCGGCAGGGTCTTGAGCTTGGCATCGGCGCGGATCGCCTTGAGCAGGTCGATGCCGGTCATCACCGGCATGTTCCAGTCGGTGACCACGAAATCGAACGGCTGGCTGTTCAGCAGGGCCAGCGCGGCATGCCCGTCCTCGGCTTCGGCCGTATTGGTGAAGCCCAGATCGCCCAGCAGGTTCTTGACGATACGACGCATGGTCGAGAAGTCGTCGACGATCAGGATACGCATGTTCTTGTTCAAAGCACTTTCCTCGGTATCAAGTGTTCTCGAGGCCGGCGTCGGCCGCCTCGAAGATCTTCAGTCGGCCACGCAGGCGCAGCACCGCCTGGCCGTGGATCTGGCAGACGCGGGATTCGCTCACCCCGAGTACCGCGCCGATCTCCTTCAGGTTCAGTTCCTGCTCGTAGTACAGCGACAGCACCAGCTGTTCGCGCTCGGGCAGCAGGCCGATCGCGTTGCCCAGTTCGCGGCCGAACTCGCCACGCTCAAGCACCTGCTGCGGGGTCGGGCCGCCCTGGGCCACGGTGTCCAGTTCGCCCTGGTCCTCGATGCGCGACTCCAGGCTGAGTACCTGGCCGCGCGCCGCGTCTTCCATCAGGCGCAGGTACTCGTTGAGCGGCATGTCCATCGCCGCGGCGACTTCGGTGGCGCTTGCGGCTCGGCCGGTGCTCTGTTCCAGTCGGCGGATGGTGGACGCGGCATCACGCGCACGGCGATGCACCGAGCGCGGCACCCAGTCGCCGCGGCGGATCTCGTCGATCATCGAGCCGCGGATGCGGATCGAAGCGTAGGTCTCGAACGAGGCACCCTGGTCGGCGTCGTAGCTGCGCGAAGCCTCGATCAGGCCCATCATGCCCGCCTGGATCAGGTCATCCACCTCGACGCTGGCGGGCAGCCGCGCGGCCAGATGATGGGCGATGCGACGCACCAGGTCCGAGTGCTGGGCGATGCACTCGGTCGCAGCGGCGCGCTGCACCTCTTTGTATTGCGCGGCACCTTTCATGCGGCCACCCCACGCTGTTTGAGGATGCGTTCCAGGAAGAACTCAACGCCCCCGCGCGGCTCGGTCGGAGCCTGCCAGCGCGCGGTGCGGCGGGCGATTTCCGTGATGGCCTGCGCGGCCGGGCTCGACGGGTAGGCCTTCACCACCGGCTGCTGGCGCTGCACCGACAGGCGCAGCCAGTCGTCCTGCGGCACGCAGCCGAGGTAGTTCAGCGAGACGTCCGCCAGGAATTTGTCGCAGACGCGGCTCAGCTTTTCGTACAGCACGCGGCCTTCGTTGGGGTCGCGCACCATGTTGGCCACCACCTGGATGCGGTCCACGCCGCGCTCGCGCGACAGCACCTTGATCAGCGCGTAGGCGTCGGTGATCGAGGCCGGCTCGTCGCAGACCACCACGACGGTGTCCTGTGCGGCCTGGCAGAAGGTCAGCACGCCATCGGTGATGCCGGCGGCGGTGTCGACCACCATGAAGTCCAGCTCGCGCTCCAGCTCGGAGAACACGTTGACCAGGCCGACATGCTCGGCAGGCTGCAGCTCGGCCATATGGCGGCGGCCGGAGGGAGCCGGGACCACCAGCACCCCACCGGGGCCTTCCAGGATCACTTCGTCCAGGGTGCAGCGTCCGGCCACCAGGTCGGCCAGGGTCAGCTTGGGCTGCAGGCCCAGGATGACGTCGATGTTGGCCAGGCCCAGGTCGGCGTCGAGCAGCAGCGTCCGCTTGCCCATGTCGGCAAGCGCCACGGCCAGGTTGGCCGAAACGTTCGTTTTGCCCACGCCGCCCTTGCCGCCGCTGACGGCGATGGTGCGGACCGGGCCCAGCGGCTGGCTGCGGGTGGCCGACAGCGGGAAATTCTGGGTCAGCTTGGCGTACTCACGCGACGGCATGGTTCAACTCCGGGTTGCAGGGCATATCGGCCGCGCGGCGCAAATCTTCAAGGCGAAGTACAAGATTGGCCGCAGTGGCCCGGTGCAGGTCTTCAGGAACGTCCTGGCCGTCGGTCACCCAGGTGATCGGCAGGCGATGGTCCACGGCCACCGACAGCGCGGTGCCGAAGCGGCCGGTTTCGTCCAGCTTGCTGAGCACCACGCCCTGCGGATTGGCGGCGCTGAAGCGGCGCACCACTTCGTCCATGTCGCCGAAACTGGTGTTGGCCGGCAGCACCAGCAGGGTGCGGATCTGCTGGGAGGCACGCAGCCACTGCAGCTGGGCCGCGAGGGCGCGGTCGCGCGGACCCAGGCCGGCGGTGTCGATCAGCACCAGCTTGTAGTCCTGCAGACGCTCCAGCAGCTGGGTGAGGTCGCTGCCGCTGTTGGCCTCGTGCACGGCGATGCCCAGCTGGCGGCCGAATCCGTACAGCTGCTCACGCGCGCCGATGCGGCCGGTGTCGGTGGTGACCAGGGCCACGTCACGCGGCGCATGGGCTTCGGCGAAGCGCGAGGCCAGTTTTGCAATCGTGGTGGTCTTGCCAGCCCCGGTCGGACCGACCAGGGCGATCACGCCGCCGGCCTCAAGCGGGTCGATCGGGGCGATCGGCAGCTTGCGCGAGAGCAGGCCCAGCATCAGCCCGCGGCCACGATGGGCTTCGGTGTCCAGCGGAATCTGCAGGGCCACATCGCGGCTGATGCCGGCATCGAACCCGTACTCGTCCATCAGGTCCAGCGCGGCCGCACGCACTGCCGAGCCGCGCAGGCGTTCGTCGGTGAAGCGGGTCATCTCGCGTTCGATGACCTGGCGCATGCCGGCCACTTCGTGACGGAGCTGGCGCAGTTCCTCGTCGTCGCGGGGCACCACGGCCAGGGTCGGGGGGGCCACCGGTGCGGCGGGCGCAACCACTTCCGGAGCGGTGTCGTCGGCAGCCACTTCGTTGGCGATGGCGGCGGCCAGCGCGACCGGCAGTTCCGCCGGTTCTTTGGCGGCGGCCATGGGCTGCAGGGCGCGCGGTGCGGCTTCGACCGGGGGGGCGGCCGGGGCAGGGTTGGCG
>JAEWLO010000512.1 GCA_023457475.1 Pseudomonadota bacterium
GGGCACCTTCGCTGACCTGCGCACGGCCGGCACGGCCGGCGATGGGGGCCCGCACCGTGGCATGGTCCAGCTGCAGCGTCGCCCGGTCGACCGCCGCCTGCGCTTCCAGCAGCGCCGCATCGGCCTGGCGGAACGACGCCTGCGCCGACTCATACTCCTGCACGCTCACCGCCTTGCGCTGGACCAGGCTGCCAAGCCGCGCCCGCAGTGAGGCTGTCTGGGCACGGGCGGCACGGGCGGCCGCGAGGGAGGCGCGGGCCTGCTGCAGACGCGCCTGCAGATCGCGCGGGTCGATCCGGAACAGGGGCGCGTTGGCTGCCACGTCGGTGCCATCCACATACAACTGACGTTCGACAATGCCATCGGCGCGTGCACGCACCTCCGCCGAGCGGCCCGCTTCCACGCGTCCGGGCAGCTCGAACAGGTTCTGCACCTGCTGTGCCTTCACCACCTCAACCTCAACGCGGGGGGCGGGACGGGCTCCCGGCGCGTCATCACTCCCCCGCCCGCAGCCGGCTAGGCCGCCTGCGATCAGCAACGCAAACGGCCACACCCGCGCCTTCATGGCTAGAACGCCACGGGATCGCGGATCAACGGGCAGGTCATGCAATGGCCGCCGCCGCGACCGCGCCCCAGCTCGGCACCGACGATGCTGATCACTTCGATGCCTTCCTTGCGCAGTCCCGTATTGGTGGCCGTACTCCGATCGTAGGCGACCACCACGCCGGGCGACATCGCCACCAGATTGTTGCCGCTGTCCCACTGGGAGCGCTCCGCCGCATAGCGGTCACCACCCGATTCGACCACGCGCAGGTGCTTGAAGCCCAGCGCCTGTGCAACCACATCGTTGAAATGGGCTTTTTCAAACACGATCTCGAAACCCGGATCCTTGTCGCTGGGATACAGCGAGATGGGGTGGATCTGGTCCACGATGCCCGGGAACACCGTCACCACGTCGCGGTCGGCAAAAGTGAACACCGTATCGAGGTGCATGGCCGAGCGCAGCTTGGGCATCACCGCCACGATCACCCGCGTGGCCGCTTTGTTGCGGAACAGGGACTGGGCCAGCTGGGTGATGGCCGTGCGCGAGGTGCGCTCGCTCATGCCGATCAGGACAATGCCGTTGCCGGCGATCAACACATCGCCACCCTCGAGGGTGGCATTGCCGTGGTCGACGGTCGGGTCGCCGAACCAGACCGGGAAGTCGGCGTTCGCGAAATCCGGGTGGAAGCGGTAGATCGCCGTGGTGAGGATGGTCTCCTCATGGCGGGCCGGCCAGTACAGCGGGTTCAGCGTTACCCCCTGGTATATCCAGCAGGTGGTGTCCCGGGTATACAGCGTGTTGGGCAACGGCGGCAGCAGGTAGCCGACCAGGTCGGGCACTTCGCGTACGGCCTGCAGGGTGGGCCCGCTGAAGTCGTCCGGCAGGTCCAGCACACTCAGTCCACCGATGAGAACCTCGGCGAGGCGCCGCGCATGCAGTCCCTGAAGATACGCGCGAACTTCCGCCATGAACTCAACGCCTACTTCGTTGGCGTTGATCTGGTGGTCCAGAATCCAGTTCCGGGCCTCATCGATCGCCAGTGTTTCGGCAAGAAGGTTGTGCATCTCCACCACTTCAACACCACGATCGCGCATCTTCGACATGAAATCGAAGTGGTCGCGCTTGGCGTTGTCCACCCATATGACGTCATCGAACAACAGCTCGTCCTTGTTGCGTGGCGTGAGGCGCATGTGCGCCATGCCGGGTGCGCAGACCATCACCTTGCGCAGCACACCCACTTCGGAATGGACGCCGTAGACAGGGGCGCTGGACATGTGGACTCTCCGATTCAACGAACGATGAATACATCCTAGCTGCGCGCAAACGTCGCGCGTCCCTGCTTCGGTATAAAGCAGTAGAAATACCGAGAACGCCTGCCGAAAACACTGAACTCATGCGTCCATCGCCAGAGGCATACTCTTCACCGAGACGCGGTGCCGCACGCGTTCATTTCCCTCTTCGCGGCCGATGGAGGCACACCATGAACCTTCGACTGGCCGTCGCGATCCCCGCCGTGCTGGCATCCACGCTGATCATCGGCGCCTGCGCAACCCACACCACGCCCAGCACCTTCAACCGCTCGGAGGTCGGTCGCGCCCAGACCGTGGAATGGGGCACCGTACAGGCCATCCGCGACGTGCAGATCCAGAATGATTCCCGCGGCGTGGCCACCGTTACGGGCGCCGCGCTGGGCGGGCTGGCCGGCCACCAGATTGGCGGTGGAAGCCGGGCCAATGCCGCCGGTGCCATTGTGGGTGCGGTAGCCGGCGGTGCTGCCGGCAACGCACTGGCACGTTCCGCGCGCAACGGCGTGGAAATCACCGTGCAGCTGGAGAGCGGCCGGACCGTGGCGGTGGCGCAGGACGGCAGCTCTGCGGACTACCGCGTGGGTGATCGTGTACGCGTGGCGAGTGACGGCGTGACCACCCGTGTGACGCGGTAACCACAGGAGACATGGCATGGACGGGTACGAACGCGTCGACCGGAGGGTATCGAAGCCCCGCAGCGCGTGGCGTTACGCGATGGCGGCCTCGCTTTTCCTGTTGTTTGGCGGGTGCTCGACCACGCCTTCGATGACCACCGAGCAGCGTATCGCGCTGTACTTCGAACATGCCGGCCCACCGGTGGCGTCATTCCGTCTCACGCAGTTCGTTCGCCAGACGCAATGGACGCCGCTGGGTGATCGGGCGCTGGCGGTGTGGACCAGCCCGAGCCGGGGCCATCTGCTGCAACTGCGGGGGCGCTGCCCTGGCCTGGCCATCGCCCATACCGTGCAGATCACCAATACGTTCGGCACGGTGCAGGCACGCTGGGACAGCGTGATCCCGCGCACCGTCAGCGTGGCCATGCCGCAGTCCTGCCGCATCATCCGGATACGGCCCCTGGACGGCGCTGCCATCCGCGACGCCCGACGCGAGATGCGCAACACGACGCGCAGCGACCGTCCTGCCGATGTGGTCGAGGACAATGGTCCCGACGTGAGCGACCGTCCAGGCGACTACCTGCCTACATCGGAACCGTGATGCGCGTGCTGCGGAGCCTGTTCGGTCGCCACATGTCGCGCAGCCTTTTCGATGCGCGCTGGATCATGGCTCCGTTCTACTTCGGCCTGGTGGTGGCACTGGTGCTGCTGCTGTGGGTGTTCCTGCGTGAGCTGTTCGAGCACGTGGTGCGGATCGCCTCGCTGGGTCCTGCCGATGCGGTGCTGCTGGCGTTGTCGCTGATCGACCTCTCGCTGGTGGCGAATCTGCTGCTGATCGTGACGCTGGCGGGCTACGAGAACTTCGTGGCAAGGATCGAGTCCGGGCACGAGCGGCGACCGTCCTGGATGGGCACGGTGGATTTCGGCGGCATGAAGATGAAGCTGATGGGGTCGATCACCGCGATCTCGGCCATTGCGCTGCTGCGCATTTTCATGAAGCTCGAGGAAGGCAAGCCGGTGGATCCCGATGTGCTGCGCTGGATGGCGATCCTGCATTGCGTGCTGCTGCTGTCGGCGGTAGTGCTGGCGCTGACGGATCGGCTTGCGGACCGCGGGCGGACACCGGGTACCACATCGGTGGCGCCGGCCGTTGGCCGGCCCTCGAACGAATGAAACACCGCCTGGGGCGGACCGCGGGTCCGCCCTACCGGTCCAGCATCTGTTTCAGGCGTTCGATGTCACGGCCCTCCCAATCCTCGATGCCCAGCACCGCCTGCCACGCCATCACATAATGCGAGGGAGCGAATACGTGACCGTACCCCTGCGGGGTGCGATCAGCCAGCAGCATGTCCAGCGCCAGTTGCAGCATGCTGACCAGCGGATACCAGCGTACCGCTGGCGATACATCCGGCGCGCGGGGCGCGTCCATCCAGTCGGGTGCGCGCCACGCATCGTGCGGACTGAAGAACGTGATGGGATCACTGGGATACTGCAGGTACACCACACGCATCCGGCCCCAGGGCAGCGTGTCGGGCACCGCACTGCCGGCCTGGGTCATGAACCGTACACTGCGGCTGTCACGGAAGACCGGATGCCATTCAGGCGTACCGGCCTGGCGCGCATCGGTCAGCTGGCGCCAGCCCGACGCGGCGAACGGCGGTCCACTCCACAACGCACCGTCGATGGGCGTGTCCACCATGTCGAACAGGTTGACCGACCGCTCGGAGTTCATCGCGCCCAGGCTGAGTCCATGCACGAACAGTCGCGGTCGGTTCCCGGCCGGCAGCGTCCGCCAGTACCCGTAGACCTCGGCGAACAGCGCCCGGGCGCTGTCCTGCCCGTAGCTGGGTTCGACCAGCAACGACAGCGGACTTGAGAGATAGGAGTACTGCACCGCCACGCTGGCCACGTCGCCGTGCAGGAGGTACTCGATACTGTCGATCGCCCCCGGGTCGACCCAGCCGGTCCCGGTCGGGGTGATGACCACCAGCGTTCCCCGTTGAAACCCGCCCTGCCGCTGCAGCTCTCTCAGGGCCAGCCGTGCCCGTGCCTGCGCATCGGTGGCGGCAGGCAAGCCCACATAGACACGGACCGGTCGCTGCGCGGGGTGTCCGGTCAAGGCGGCAATGTCTTCGGCGTGGGGGCCATGGCTGACGAAGTCGCGGCCCGCACGGCCCAGCTGCTCCCAGCTCACCGCCGATCCTGCTCCCCCCCGAGCGCGGTCTTCGGGCGGACGCAGTTCGGGGGCAATCAAGGCGTCGGCCTGTCGGAAAGAGGCATCGGCCAGGTGCAGCATCCCCCTCAGCAGCACCCCGTTGGCAACCATGAAGAACAGCACTGCGGCTACGCCCAGTCCCAACCAGCGGGCCACTGGCACCGGCATGACGCGTCGGGCCGCCTCCGCCACCCGGCGGGCCGTCCAGGCAAAGGCGCGACCGGTGCCGAGCAGGACCAGGAAGGTCAGCAGGGCCACGATCAACAATCGCAGCGAGAAACCCTCATCCATCGGCGGCAGGCCCATCACGGCGCGCACCGAGTCCTGCCAGGGGCGTACCCACCACACCAGCATTGCGGCACCGGCCAGGCACGCCACCGGCAGCCAGCGCAGCAGCAACTGCAGTCGCCCCTCGCGCAGCTCAGGCAGCTGCAGGTGCCGCCATAGCCCGGCCAGCGCCACACCCAGCAGATAGCCGGCAGCAAAGGACACCCCGCTCAATACACCCTGCGCGATGTAGCCCCGCGGCACCAGGCTGGGCGTCAGCGAGGCCATGAAGCAGAGCGCGCCGATGACTTCCCCGCTACGGCAGAGCGGTCCACGGAAGGGTGCCGTCCACCGCCGCGTACGCTGCCAGCCGCGCGGTCGCGCAGGTTCGCTCACAGGCGCAGCTCCCCGCTGACCAGGCCCACCACGGCGGCCACGGCCATCGCGGTCAATCCCAGCAGCACCACCGCCTCGCCTCGGCTGGCCGTCAGACCCCGATGCCGCTGCCAGGCCCAGAACACCAGCGCCCCCGGCAGATACAGCAGACTGGACAGCAGCAGGTAGCGGCGACCGCCCGCCAGCAGCATGGAAGCGGCGTATACCGTGGCAATGCCTGCAATCCAGCGCATGCGCCGCGCTGGTGCCGCGTCACCGCCGCCCTCCCCCTGCAGCGACAGTTTGAGCTGGTAGGCAGCGACGAGGAGGTACGGCACCAGCGTCATCGCACTGGTCATCTTCAAGGCCAGGGTGAAGGCGTATTCCGCGAACCAGGTCAGCAGCAGGAACACCTGGATCACGCCGTTGGTGAGCCACAGCGCCGCAGCCGGTACACCCGCCCGGTTCTCGTACGCCAGTGCCCGTGGCATGGACGCGTTGAGCGCAGCCGAATGCAGCACCTCCGCCGCCAGCAACGACCATGACAGATAATTGCCCAGCACCGAAACAAGCAGGCCGATGCTGATGAACACAGCCCCCCACCGGCCCACCACGGCTTCCATCACGCCGGCCATCGAGGGGGTCGCCAGCGCCGCCAGCTCAGGGCGTAGCAGGATGCCGTACGACAACAGCGTCACCATCAGCAGCAGGCACAGTACGCCCAGGAAGCCTGCCACCGTCGCAATGCCGACATCCTCACGTCGCCGCGCATAGCGCGAGTAGACGCTGGCTCCTTCGATGCCCACGAACACGACCACCGTGACCAGCAGCGTGCCGCGTGCCTGCTGCCACAAGGTGCCTGCTCCGGGTGGGTCGCCGCCCCAGCGATTGAAATCGAACACATCGGCGCGGAAGCCCAGCACCACAAAGACGATGAACACCAGTAACGGCACCAGTTTGGCCACCGTGGCGACGGTGTTGAGGAACGCAGCTTCCTTGATCCCGCGGAGGATCAGGAAATGGAAGCCCCACAGCAGCAGCGACGCGGAGAGGATCGCCACCACCGTGGTGCCGTCGCCGAACATCGGGAAGAACAGCCCCAGGGTGGCCTTGATCAGGATGAGGCACGCCACGTCGGCCAGGCAGCAGCCCAGCCAGTAACCCACCGCCGACAGCAGGCCTGCCTGATCGCCGAAACCGGCACGCGCATAGGCGTAGATGCCGGTATCGAGCGCAGGCTTCAACCGCGAGAGCGACTGGAACACGAGCGCGAGCATCAGCATGCCGGTACCCGCGATGGACCAGGCGAGCAAGGCACCGTTCACGCCGGTACGTGCGGCGAAGGCCGCCGGCAAGGCAAAGATGCCCGAGCCGATCATCGAGCCCACCACCAGCGCGGTCAGCTCAAGGCGAGACAGGGTGCGGCCGGCCGGTGCTGCGCTCATGACCGTGATGCTCCGGCGCGAAGCGCCATCAGATCTGGATGTAGCCGGTGGCGATCCAGTAGATGCCGATGGCCGCGCCGATGACCGCCAGTGCCAGGATCACCACGTCGCTCGGCTTGGCCAGCATCCGCAGGCCTTGTTCCCGGCGTGCCCAGAGATAGAGCAGACTGCCGGGCGCATACAGCACGGCCGAGAGCACGATGAACTTGACCCCGCCGGCGTACAGCAGGAAGACGGTATACACGGTCGCCAGCACGGCCAGGATGAGGTCGCGCTGGCGTCCGTCCGCTTCGCTGGCATAGCCCTCGCCCCGGCGGGTGACCTGGATGCCGTAAGCCGCCACGAAGAAGAACGGAATCAGCGACATCGCGCTGGTCAGGTTGAGCATCAACGAGAAGGCATCGCGCGACCAGTAGGTGCTGATCACGATGAGCTGGACCACGATGTTGGTGGCCCACAGGGCGGCTGACGGCACGCCGTTGGCGTTCTCACGGGCGAACACCGCCGGCATGTCCTTGGTCCGCGCCGCGGCAGACAGCACCTCCGCACAGATCAGCGACCAGGCCAGGTATGCCCCCAGGATGGAGATCAGCAGACCTACGCTGACGAACACCGCTCCCCACGGGCCCACCACCGCTTCCAGCAGCGCGGCCATCGACGGCTGCCGCATGCCGGCGATGTCCGCGCGTTCCAGCACCGCATACGGCAGCAGCGTCACCAGCACCATCAGCGTGGTGACCACCAGGAATCCGGTGATGGTGGCTGCGCCCACGTCCTTGCGCTCCTTGGCATACCGGGAATAGACACTGGCCCCTTCGATGCCGAGGAACACGAATACCGTCACCAGCATGGTGGCCCGTACCTGCTCGAAAATGCTGCCGGTCAGGTCGCCGCCGTAGAAGTTGAAGCTGAACATGTCCATGCGGAAAGCGAAGACCATGATCACCAGGAACACCACGATGGGGATCACCTTGGCGATGGTCACGATGTTGTTGATCGCGGCCGCCTGCTGCACGCCCCGCAGAATCATGAAATGGAACAGCCAGATGCCGATCGACGCGACCAGGATCGCCACGACCGTGTTCCCATCGCCGAACACCGGGAAGAACGCCCCCAGCGTGGATTTGATCAGCACCCAGTACGACACGTTGCCGATGCAGCTGCCGATCCAGTAGCCGAACGCCGACAGGAACCCCGGGTAGTTACCGAACCCTTCCTTGGCGTAGGCGAACACGCCTGCATCCAGGTCGGGCTTGCGCTCGGCCAGCAGTTGAAACACCCGCGCCAGCATGTACATGCCCAGGCCGGCGATCAGCCACGCCACCAGGGCACCGAGCGGACCCGTGGCCCCTGCGAAGGTGCGCGGCAGCGAGAAAATGCCGGCTCCGATCATGCCGCCGACCACCATCGCGGTCAGCTGGGTACGCGTCATTTTGACGACCGTGGAAGACATGCCGGGCCACCGTTCGGATGAATGGACGTCTGCAGTGATCATGCAGGATGCGCCGCGGCGGGGCCTCAGTAGTTCTACGCAGGGAATTACCGGAAGCGCCTGAAACGTCCTGCGGCAACAGGTCGCAGCGTCTGTCGGCCCACGCCTTGACCAATGTCATGCCGGGCGGTGCCGGAAGGCGCGACCCTGCGCTGGACAGCTGATTTTCCCCCACAGAGAGGACCGACCCCATGGAGTACCAGCCCACCCCCGCCCAGTTGCTGGACGCCGTGCAGAACGTGATGGTGATCTCCACCACCGACCTGCAAGGCATCATCACGTACGCCAACGACCTGTTCTGCACCCTCACGGGCTTCGCACGCGAAGAGCTGATCGGGCAGCCGCACAGCATCGTGCGCCACCCCGATGTGCCCAAGGCCGTTTACAAGGACATGTGGGACACCATCAAGGCGGGCCGGACGTGGACCGGTATCGTGCCCAACCTCGGCAAGGGCGGCGTGCTCTATGTGGTGGACACCACTGTGCAGCCGCTGTTCGACGCTGATGGTCGGATCGCCAGCTACATCAGCATCCGCCGCGTGGTGAACGACCTGATGGGCAACTTCGACGCGGTGGAGTTCAGCAAGGAGAAGTTCGACGACGCCTACGAGGCCGCATGAACGCCGCCGCCCCCATCCGCCGCGTGCTGGTCGGGTACGGGTCTGAATCCGGCAATGCCCGTGCCCTCGCCCTTCGCGTAGGCGGGGCACCCGTGCTTCAGATGCACGGGCCCGAGGTGCTGCCGTTCAACGATATCGACGTGATGGGTCTGGGGGCCGGCGATGTGCTGCTGGCGGTCTCCAGCTCCTTCGGCGACGGGGAGGCTCCGGCCAATGCCGAGCGCTTCGCCGACGCGCTGCGCGAGGCACCCTCCCTGCAGGGGCTGCGCTATGCGGTGTTCGGCCTCGGCGATACCGGCTATCCCCGCTTCTGCGGCTTCACCCGACAGCTCGATGCGTGGCTCGCCGAGCGCAAGGCCGAGCCGATCCTGCGGCGCGTCGATGCCGATGCAGACTTCGAGGCCTTCTTCGCCCAGTGGCTGCCCGTCGTCGGACGCGTGCTGAACGGCGAACCGGACGCGGGTCGCGACCTGAACCTACAGGTCACCGCGTATGGTCCGGACACGGCGTTTACCGCCCCCATCGTGGCGCGGCAGCGACTCAGCGGCAGCACGCCGGCGGCCTGGCATCTCGAACTGGACCTGGCGGGCAGCGGCATGCACTGGCGTGCCGGCGACACGCTGCATGTGGTGCCGGGCAACGACCCGGCCCTGCTGCAGGCGCTGGCCGACTGGTACGGCGACCCGGCGGCGCTGACGCTGCTGCAGGACCGGGAACTGCGGCAGTTGGGGAAAAGCGTCCTGCGTGAGCTGGCCCGGCTGGGCGGCAGCGAGGCCCTGAAGGGATTGCTCAAGGTGAGCCAGCGTGCCGCGCTGGACGCGTATCTGCACGGGGCCGATGTCCTCGACATCCTCCAGGACCACGCCACCCCGGAGCGTGTGCCACTGCAGCAGTTGGCCGACCTGCTCTCGCCCTGCCTGCCACGGGCCTATTCGATCGCTTCTTCAGGCGGCGACCGTGTCGTGCTCTGCCTCCGGGAGGTCCGCTATCTGCGCCGTGGGCGCGAGCGACGCGGCACCGCCACTGGATGGCTGCTGGGGGGTGCCGGCACCGCCCGCGTTTACTGCCGCTCCAACCCGGGCTTCCGCCTGCCCGCACAGGACACCGCACCGCTGTTGATGGTGGGCACCGGCACGGGAATCGCGCCGCTGCTGGGCCTGGTTCAGGAACTGGAAGCGAACCGGAGCAACCGGGAGGTGCATCTGCTGTTCGGCGAAAAGCATCGGGCGCACGACTTCCTCTATGGCGAGGTGCTGCAGGGATGGCAGCGCGCCGGCCGGCTTGCCAGTCTGCGCACCGCGTTCTCACGCGACACGGAACAGAAGCGCTATGTGCAGCATGTGCTGGCCGAACACGCGACAGAGATCGCGTCGTTGTTCGCGCGTGGTGCCCACCTTTATGTCTGCGGAAACAAAGCCCATCTGGAGGGTGCCCTGCGCGGCGCGCTGGATGGACTACTGCCCCCGACGGCCGAGGTGCCGAGCGCCTGGAACGCGCTTCGCGAAGCTGGACGGCTGCACTGCGAGCTCTACTGAACGGCCTCAGTTCTCCGCGTTGGCCTCGGCCAGGGCATGCAGGCGCTCGGGCTGCAGCAGCACCACCTCGCGCTGGTTGACCGCGATCACCTGATCGTCGCTGAGCCGGCGTAGCACCCGGCTGGTGGTTTCCGGGGCCATCCGCAGGTAGTTGGCGATATCCAGTTTGGTCATGGTGAGGTTGAATCGCACCGCCGAGAAACCGCGCTGCGCGTAGCGGGCAGACAGGTCCAGCAGGAACGCGGCCATCCGGGCATCGGTTCGGTGGTTGGCCGCCAGCGTGGCTGCTTTGCCGATCTCCGCACTGAGCTGGCTGAACACCCGCGACTGCAGCCCCGGCATCCGGGTCGCCAGCAGGCTCATCCGCGGGAACGAAAACCGGCACAGGTGCACCGTATCCAGCGCCACCGCATTGCATGGATAGCGCGCACCATGAATGCCATTCAGCCCGATCACCTCGCCGGGCAGGCTGAAGCCCAGCACCTGTTCGGTGCCCTGGCTGTCGATGATGAACGTCTTCACCATGCCGGCGCGCACGGCCGCGATCGCCTCGAACGGATCGCCCGCACGGAACAGGTACTCGCCCGGCCTGTACGGGCCGACGTGATCCACCAGCACATGCAGCTCCGCCAACGCCGTCTTGTCGTAGCCCTGCGCCGTGCACGCCTCGGAGAACGCGCAGGTGCTGCAGAAATGCAGTGCGTCGCCGTCATCGGCGGCGGCCGGGTTCATCGTGGAAGCACGCGGCCGCAGGTCCACCATGGATCAGCGGGCGGCCAGCGCGAAATCGAGCCCGGCACGCACCGCGGCCACCTGCGCGGCATTGCATTCCTCCGGTGACGTCCGCGGGCTGTCCGGGTAGACCTCGGTGGTGGTGGCGAAGCGCGCGTCGGTGAAGCCGGCGCAGGCACCGATGGAACGCGATTCGCCCCAGACCACGCCGGGCGACTGCAACGGCAGGCCGACCAGGTTGCCGGCCGCATCGGCGGGCGCGATGTGGGTGATGGGCTGCACGGCGGCGATGAGCGCCTGCTGGAAGTCGTGCTCGGGATTCTCACTGTTGCCGATCACGTAGAACCCGTCCGGAATGGTCTCCGGCACCCAGGCCTTGCCGTCGCGCGAGGCCAGCGCCGGGTCGAACTCATGGGCATCGCTATCGGTGGTTTCGTGCAGGTCCAGGTGGACGAAGGGTGCGATCCCCTGCCCGGCGATCCACGTCATCAACGCTGCCGACTCCACGATCAGGCCGCCGTTGCGGAAGCTGCGGTTGGGGTCGAACGCATCGTGGTTCCAGCGTTGGATGCGTTCGTAGCCCCACGGTGACACGCAGGGAACGACCACCAGGTTCAGCCGGCCGGCATAGTCCTCGGCATGCTGGGCCAGGAACTGCAGGGCACCGTGCACGCCGCTGGTTTCGTAGCCGTGCACGCCGCCGGTGACCAGCGCGGTGGGCAGCGCGTCGTTCCACGCGCGGCTGCGTACCGCCAGCAGCGGGTACTGATCGTCGCCCACCTCCAGCTGGCCGTATTGGACCACCTCCAGACTGGCGGGAAGTTCCTGCAGCGGCTGAACCACATCGTGCGCGTGACTGCGCTGCACGATCTGACGACGCCGCCACTGCGTACGTTCTTCGTCGCCCCAGGGCTGGCCGGGCGTGCCGACCGGGTAGAAATGTTGATGTGTCATGGGCGGCTCCTGCGGCGTGTGCAGCCATTGTACCGGCTCGCTGCTGTGCCCGCCCGTTGAAGAACAGGCGCGCGCGGCAGCCGCATGCGGCACCATGGCGGTGGATGTGGAAGCGTACACGTGCTTTTCAACGACGTTCATGCGTTCGCCGCACGTTGCATTGTCATCGGCAGTCGTCTGGGAACCGACCGTACCGGGATTCGCCCCCACCGATGGGACATGACCACCGACCACGCCAGCACAAAAACGGGGCCGGTCGCCCGGCCCCTTTCTGCCACATCATGCAGCCTGCACTTCCTCATACCCGGTGAAGCGCATGTCGCTCGACGCCCGTCCCTGGGTCAGCGAACGCAGCGAGGTGGTGTACCC
>JAEWLO010000513.1 GCA_023457475.1 Pseudomonadota bacterium
TTTTTCCACAAAATACTAAATCCACCACCCCGTGGCGCGGGGCCGCGCGCTCGGCTGCGTGGGCCGCTGGCCGCCGCTGGTGTCCGCGCTGTGGAAGCGGGCGGCTGGGCTGGGTTGATCGAAATGCGGAAGTGGGGCAATGGGGCGTACGCGACACTCCGTGCTCCCCACCTCGCAACGATACTCAGCCATGACCATCAGTAGCGTACTGACCCAGATCTTCCGACCCGCGGTGCACCAGCTGAAAATGGACACGCGTGTCGCCCAGGATGCCCAGCGCGTCATCAAGTGCATCGGCGCATTGCTCAATCGCGTCGACAACAGCGGGTTCAACATCAGCCATGGCAATGCGACGGCCGCCAACGCCAGAGACGCACTGGCGCTCCTCAAGGAGGCGTCCACGTTCACCGCCTCCGATATTGCAGACATGCGCTCCCATGCCCGCGACATCCGCAGTGACATGCACATGCAGCTGAAGGATGCCCGCAAGCTGTGCGGTGGCGTTGAGTCCTGGAACAGGGACCGTGCCCGTGAGCTGGCTGTATGCGGAAAAGCAGCCGATCAACTGGTGCACCTCAAGCCTGCCAAGGCATGATCGAAATTTGAAAGTGTGAAGAGGCGGGGCAATCGAGAATTCTCGGTTGTCCCTATTCGAGTG
This sequence comes from Pseudomonadota bacterium, assembly GCA_023457475.1. Taxonomy (GTDB): domain Bacteria; phylum Pseudomonadota; class Gammaproteobacteria; order Xanthomonadales; family Xanthomonadaceae; genus Stenotrophomonas. The sequence continues at coordinate 659 of JAEWLO010000513.1, forward strand.
AATTCGTCGTGCCCGGCATCGACTCAATTGGCGCGCCTGCGCCTGTCCAAAAGCTCCATCTGACGCATCAGAAGGCCGACGTGGTCGGCCTGGATACCGTCGGAAACCGCGAGGCTCCGTTTCTCGTGGAGCAGGACCCCAATCTGACGCCACGTCAGCTGGGTGTCCAGAAACGATGGTATGCCTTCCTGAACCAGGTGAAGAACACCCCGTAGCGCAGGGCGCTGCCCGGCCGCCGTCCTGCAGATTGATCCAACTCCGATGGTCCCGGGCATCGCCACATTGCACACTGCCTTCAACTGACCGGTGCAGGAGCGGTATGAAGATCTCAGGTCTCAGCCAGCTGTTGAAGGTAATCAAGCCGCAACCCGATCTGGAACGCACAGCGCGTGCCATGGCGGCGCATCCGGGTGCGGCCTCCTCCGAGTTCGGAAAGCTGATGACGTTCATCAACAACACCGCGCATCAGCAGGGCGTGGGTTTCGTTGGTCGCGAAGCTCAACGCGCCGGGGCAGCGTTGCAGCAGGCTTTTTCCGAAAGTGCCACCCGCGGGACGGGTACGGTGATGTCGTCCCAGCAGTTCGCCCGTCAACTGAAGTATCTGGGGCCGCTCAAACAGAACTTCGTCGCGCAGAAGGGCAGGGGCAGCACCACGGCCGAGCATGACAGGACCATCGACACCCTCGTGGACTACATCGAGGACCTGCAGAACTACCGGGGCCCCACGTCGCGCTGAGCGGGTTACGGTACCAGCCAGCCCTGCAGCTGTGCCCGTTCCAGCCGTCCACGTCGCAAGGTGTCCAGTGAGGTGAACTCATCGGCCAGCGTCGGATGTGCCTGGGCTTCTTCCCGGCTGATGAAGCCGTCGCCGTCCACGTCCAGCGCTTCAAAACGGAAGCGGTACTGACCGGCCACGCTGTCCGGCTGCACCGACCGTACGGTCACCGTTGCTTCGCCGGGAACCGGTGGAAGCGTCACCGCATGGGTGACCGCACCGCTCGCCAGAGGTTGCGTGCGCACCGTGGCCGGTACCTCGCGCAGCGGCTCGGCCGTGGCGGCTGCCGGCGTGCGAACCTGCGCCACCGCACCGCCTGCCAGCATCAACAGAACCAGCAGCGCAGCGCGGCACCCGGCGTCGCTGAACCTCGCCCCGAAGCCCTTATCGCTCACCACGCCAGCACCGTGATTTCCTCGCGATCGTGATACAGCTGTTTGGCGCGCAGATTCACCGGTCGACCGGCCTGCGCCTCGAACAGGTCCAGACACAGCCGGGTTTCATCCCAGCGCTTCTTCATCGGCAGCTTCAGATTGAAGATGGCATGCCGGCACCAGCCTTCGCGGAACCAGGTCGCCATGCGCTCGGCGACGCGACGCGGCTGCTCGACCATGTCGCACACCATCCAGTCCAGTGGTGCCTCCGGCTGCCAGTGGAAGCCGTCCGCGCGCAGATGCTCCACCAGCCCGGTCTGCAGCACGTGCTCGCGCAACGGACCGTTGTCCACGCTGATCACGTGCATGTGCTGGCGGGTGAGCACCCAGGTCCAGCCACCCGGTGCCGCGCCCAGATCGGCGGCGCGCATGCCGGGTTTGACCAGCTTTTCGCGTTCGTCCGGACTCATCAGCGTGAGCAGGGCTTCATCCAGTTTCAACGCCGAACGCGAAGGCGCTTCCGGGAGCAGTTTGAGGCGGGGAATACCCAGCGGCCACGGCGCGCTGTCGCGCGTGTCGGCTACGCAGACAAAGGCGTGGCGGCCATCGACGAACACCACGTGCAGACGCGGCAGCCCGGAATGCGGCTTGTCGGTGAGCAGGCCGGCCTTGCGCAGTGCCGGGCGCAAGGCATTGCCGAACGCACGCGCCAGGCCCGCCAGCGGCTTGCCGGCATCCGAATCGGGGTGCTCCACCCACATGTCGCCAAACCGCTGCTGGCCTTCCAGCGCGGCCAGGATCGGCGTGATCCGGTCGGTCGGATCCAGCTGCGGCAGCTCGCCCAGCACCACCAGCTTCTGCCGCGCGAAGATCAGTCCGCGCCACGGCAGGGCTTTGGACAGCGCGGCCGCGTCGTCGGTGGCGAACAGCACGTAGCCGTCATTACGCTGGGTGCGGGCGTAGCCGGCAATGCCGGCGTGCGCGGCGCGCTCCGTCAGTTCACCGGCCAGTTCGGGCTCAAACCCCTGGCGGCACAGGCAGAGCAGCCCGCTCACAGGCGCACGCCCAAGGCGCAACGCTCAGTAATGCGCGCCATTGGCTTCCCCATAGGTACGCAGCACGGCACGTGCGGCGTCGCGTTCAATGCCGCGGACCACTTCGATGCCACGCTTGTTGAGCTCGCCGATCCAGTCCGCCGGCAGCGGGCCTTCGTCGAACGGGGTCAGTTCTTCCACGTCCTGGGCGCTGGCACCGATCAGCAGGCGGTCGATGCCGGCCCAGATCGTCGCGCCGTAGCACTGGCAGCACGGCTGCGAAGAGGTGGCAAGCGTAATCGGGGCCAGCACGTCGTTCAGGCGCGGGGTCTGCAGGCGCTGCTGGGCCAGCATGTAGGCCATGTTCTCGGCATGCGCCAGCGAGGTCGTGTGCGGCATGACGCGGTTCACGCCGGCGGCGATCACCTTGTCGTCGGGGCCGAACACCACGGCACCGAACGGGCCGCCGCTGGCGTGCTCGACGTTCAGGCGCGACAGCTCGATGGCCAGCGCGACCTTGGCCTCATCGCCGGCATAGGTACGGCCGAGGTCGATCTGGTCGTGGATCCAGGCCGGCAGGGTGAGGTGAACCTGTGCGTACAGCATGGCTCAGGCCGACCAGGTGTCGCGCAGCGTGACGCTGCGGTTGAACACCGGCGCAGCGGCGGTGTGGTCGCGGCGGTCGGCGACGAAGTAGCCGGTGCGCTCGAACTGGAACGACTGCTCCGGGGCGGCGTCGGCCGCCGCCGGTTCGACATAGCCGGTGACGGTGCGGCGCGACTCCGGGTTCAGGTAGTCGCGGTAGGTCCTGCCTTCGGATTCGTCGTCCGGATTCGGCACCGAGAACAGGCGGTCGTACAGGCGGATCTCCGCCGGCACGCCGTGCGCGGCGCTGACCCAGTGGATGGTGCCCTTGACCTTGCGGTTGGCCCCTTCCATGCCCGGGCGCGATTCCGGGTCCAGCCAGCCGCGCAGTTCGGTGATGGCACCGTCGGCGTCCTTGATCACCTCGTCGCAGCGGATGATGCCGGCACCGCGCAGGCGCACTTCGCCGCCCGGGACCAGGCGCTTCCATCCCTTCGGCGGGACTTCGGCGAAGTCCTCGCGGTCGATCCACACCTCACGCGCGAACGGTACCTGGCGGTTGCCGAAGGCCTCGTCCTTGGGGTGGTTGCTGAAGGTCAGCTGCTCTTCGTGGCCTTCCGCCAGGTTGGTCAGCACCAGCTTGACCGGATCGATCACCGCCATGCGGCGCGCGGCGGCGCTGTCCAGGTCTTCGCGCAGCGCGCCTTCGAGCACGCTGAAGTCGATCAGCGAGTTCTGCTTGCTGATGCCCACGCGCTCGGCGAACAGGCGCATCGCCGCCGGCGTATAGCCGCGGCGGCGCAGGCCCTGCAGGGTCGGCATGCGCGGATCGTCCCAGCCGTCCACCAGCTGCTCGGTGACCAGCGCCATCAGCTTGCGCTTGCTCATCACGGTGTAGTTGATGTTCAACCGCGAGAATTCGATCTGGCGCGGCTTGGCCGCCTCGCGCGGCAGGCCACGGTCGACCAGCGGCTGGGTCAGCGCGTCATCGTGCGCGAAGTCCACGTTGTCCACGCACCAGTCGTACAACGGACGGTGGTCTTCGAACTCCAGCGTGCACAGCGAATGGGTGATGCCTTCGATCGAATCGCCGAGCGCATGGGCGAAGTCGTACATGGGGTAGATCGGCCAGGCGTTGCCGGTGTTCTGGTGCTCCACATGCTTGATGCGGTAGATCGCCGGGTCGCGCAGATTGATGTTGCCACTGGCCATGTCGATCTTCGCGCGCACGGTGCGGGCCCCGTCGGGGAACTCGCCGGCACGCATGCGCGCGAACAGGTCCAGGTTCTCCTCCACGCTGCGCTCGCGCCACGGTGAGGGGCGGCCCGGTTCGGTCAGGGTGCCGCGGTAGGCGCGCACTTCCTCGGCCGAGAGGTCGCAGACATAGGCCTTGCCATCGCGGATCAGCTTCTGCGCGGCGAGGTAGTACGCATCGAAATAGTCCGAGGCATGGCGCAGCTCGTTCCAGTCAAAGCCCAGCCAGCGCACGTCGTCCTGGATGGCGGCGACGTACTCGGGGTCTTCCTTGGCCGGGTTGGTGTCGTCGAAGCGCAGGTTGCACACGCCACTGAACTCACCGGCGATGCCGAAGTTCAGGC
>JAEWLO010000514.1 GCA_023457475.1 Pseudomonadota bacterium
CACCACCACGGCCTGGTTGGGCCGGGTGGTTGCGCGTTCCACGTCCACGACGGTGGCATGACGGATCATCAGGTCCGCAGGTTGGCGGGCCAGCGCGACCGTGGGAAGCGACAGCAGAACGAAAGACATCAGGGACAGAACTTTCATGTTGAATGTGAGAGTCAGGACCGCCTTAACGTACGGGTCCCCTGCACGCCTTCACCAGTGCATTTCGTCCCCCCTGTCTCGGGATGTTCAGGCGTCGGCCTGCATGGCAGGCCGCGACATCACGCGTCCCAGCCATGCGGCGACGGCGGGATGGTTGTCCACCCCGGCCCCGACATACACGCCATAGCCCACCACCTGCGCCACGATCAGGTCGACCAGCGAATACGCATCGCCCAGCATCCATGCCTGCCGGGACAGTCTTGCCTCCAGCAGGTCCAGCAGTTCATTCACGAGCGCGCGGGCGGCATCGGCGTGCACCGGGCTGCGCAGCACGTCGTCACTGCTGGCCAGGCGCAGCCGGTTGATCGCAGGACCGTACGTCACATACGCCCACGCGCTCCACGACATCGCCTGCAGACGCTCGGGTGCCCCCTCTTCCGGCCACAGGCCCTGTGCCACGCCGAAACGGGCTCCCAGCCACAGGTGGATCGCCAGAGCCTCGAAGATGGGGGTGCCATCGACCACCAGGCACGGCACTTTGCCATTGGGGTTGATTGCCAGGTATTCCGGCGTGCGCTGCTCGCCGGCACGGATGTCGATGCGGACACGGTCGTGAGGCACCGCCAGCTCCGCGAGCGCGCAGGCGATCGGGGTGGCGCTGGACATGGGGTGCCAATAGAAGACCAGGGACATATGCATTCCTTTGAGTGGATGGAGGGGCCGGGCCGCCGCGCGGGCTTGCACCGTGAAGACAGGCTAGCCACCATTGCGGACAGTTCCTGTCCGCAACTTCCCGGATGCTGCGCCCATGTTGACCACCTCATCCCGCCTCCTGCGGCTGCTTTCGGTGCTGCAATCGCGTCCGCACTGGCCCGGCCCCGCGCTGGCGGACGAGATCGGCGTCCACACCCGGACCCTGCGCCGCGACATCGACCGTCTGCGCGCCCTCGGCTATCCGATCCGGGCCAGCAGCGGCCTGGCCGGCGGATACGCGTTCCGGGCCGGGCGCGCCCTGCCCCCGCTGCTGCTTGATGACGATGAAGCCCTTGCGGCCGCCCTGGCACTGCACACAGCAGTGACCGGCACCATCAGCGGCATCGAGCAGACCACCGTCACTGCGCTGGTGAAACTGGAACAGGTGATGCCGGTGCGGCTTCGCCGCCGCCTGGACGCATTGCGCACCGCGATCCTGCCCGTCCACCCTGGCGGGCCGGCGGTCGACGCGGGGATGCTGAGCATCCTGGCCGCCGCGTGCCGCGACCAGCTGCAGCTTCGCTTCGACTACGCCGACCGCAACGGGGTGCCCAGTCATCGGCACGTCGAACCGCAGGGCGTGGTGCAGGCCGAGCGCCGCTGGTACCTCGTGGCCTGGGACGTACAGCGCGAGGACTGGCGTACGTTCCGGATCGACCGCATGACCGCCGCCCCCCAGGTCGGCGTGCACTTCCGGCCCCGCCCCTCGCCTGCCGACGGCGACCTGCGTGCCTATGTCACCCGCATCCTGGCCTTGCCCAGCCACGCCGCCGAAGCGCAGGTCGTGCTGCATGCACCCCTGGCCGCGATGCGCCAACGGGTTCCCGCCACCATCGGCGTACTTGAAGCACGCGACGCCCAGGCGTGCCTGTTGCGCTGTCCCGGCTATTCACCTGGTCTGCTGGAACTCTGGCTGATCATGCTGGAAGTGGAGTTCGAGGTGCTGCAGCCGCCTGAGCTGAAACAGCATCTGCGCGACACCAGTGCCCGGATGCTGCGAGGCACTGGCGTCGACGCTCTCCTCCGGCCTCAGGGGTCTGCGTCGAAGACGACGGTCACCTCGCCCTGATAGCGCGAGCCCGGATGCGCAAGCAGGCTGCCTACGGCAGCTCCGTTGACCGCGAAGCGCAGCCGTGATGGCCGACCAATGATCACGCTGTCCGCGCCGAACAAGGGAGGATGGCCTCCTGGAACCAGCGGTACGTCCAGGGCTGCCTGGTCGCTGCCGATGACCTTGAAACCCGGCAGGGTCAGCGTGACATCCAACGGCACGTCCTCGGCCGTATCCGTGATGTTGCGGATCGCGCAGCGACCGTCCGGCTGCGTGTACTGACACTGCGTTGAAACGCTGAACGTGCCCGTGCTGCTGATGCTGAAGGGGACGTCCCGCTCCAGCCGTTCTGGCGCGATCCCGTGGTCGCTCCATTGCGACCACCCGCCGCGCGGTGCCAGGATCGCCCGGTCGCTGCCCGGTGCCAGAGCGAGCTGGAAGGCATGACGCACCTCGAGGCGGAAATGCACGGTCACCGACCGATCGGTCAGCTCGGCACCATGCCCAAGGTCAAAGTCGGTGCCTTCACCCGTAGCACCGTAGGTATAGGTGGTGGCACCCGTGTAGACGCCGCTTCGCATGCCAAGTGGAGATGGTGTTCTCAGCGCGTACACGAAATCCAGGGCGTCAATTCTGTAGTTGTTCGTGTTCATCCAGTGCAGCGAACACGCCACGGAACTCTCCCCACCATTCCGGCTGAGCAGCATGCGCATATCGGTGTACTCGCTGTAGCCCCGAATGCCGTTGTCGCAGTCCCGTGATCCCCCGCCAGAAACGAATCCCCACGCCTCACCATCGCGGTCCGCATCGGTAACCCGCATGGCCGACCCGATGATGCGCAGGTCCAGGTCGAAACTGGAAGCACCATCGTCGGACGTCACCGTCACGGTACGCGGCCCGGGAATGCGTATGTAGAACCCGTTCGGGCCCCAGTCCGCCTGGCGCACAGCGTGCTTGACGCCACGAATCGTGGTGTCGATGCTCCACCAGTCGTTGGCGATGCAGGTGGGTTTGTGCCCCGCCGCGCACACCCCTGTCCATGGCGTGGTATTGACGAACTCACGTTGGTTGGGATCGTTCAGGTCCGGCTTGAACTCGGCGGTCACGTAAACGTCGGCCGCATGCGCCCCTGCCATGCCACCGCACGCCAGCAGCATGCCTGCCGCGAGACGGCGCACGTGGGAAAAGGCACCCTGAAGGCGCGAAACACTGTTCATCCGGGTTCTCCTGTGGCAAGGACGGGTGCGGTGCGATCGGCGGTGCCACTCGGCGGGCACGCCAGAATGCCGGCCATCCAGGTCTCACCCTGCGGACGCGTCGCGTGGCCGTCCAGCTCGAAGCGGCAGGCGCTCACGCGCGGGTGACGGACGTCCAGCGTAGGCATACGGCTGTTCATCTCCAGCGCGAAGAATCCATCGGCCTCGGTCACGCTGCGTCCGGCATGATTGAGCACGTGCGCGCCGGCCAGCGGCCGTCCCTGCGCATCGCGCAGATGGCCCATCACCGTGACCGTGCTGACGATCTCGACCTTGCTGTACGTGACCCCGCCTTTATTGAGGTGATACGGCAGCAGCGCGGGCTGGATCGCTGCGGCAGGTGCGCTGCGGCCGTCGAAGTCGATCTGCAGCGTGCCGGCCCGGTAAGGCGTAACCGGCAGCAGATTGCGGCCGGGTCGCAGGACATATGAACCGCCTTGGCTGTCGTGCGCACGCAGGGCTGCACCCGACAGGTCCGAGCGCACATCTACGATCATGCCGGTGCCGGACGTAGCGACGTGTCCTTCGCTGGCCACCGCCAGGCGGCCACCGCCGATCGCCATCACACTGTCCAGGTTCACGCCACCGCTCAGGCGGCCGTCGAGCGACGAACGCTGCACATGAATGTCGCCGCGCAACGCCGGGTGTTCGAGCTGGGCATTCCCGCTCAGTGCAAAGCCTTCGCCGTCCACCGTCGCCTGCCCGGCCAGGCTCCGTACCAGCCCGTCCTCGAAGCCCTGCTGGACGCCGGCGCTGATGTACAGATCGCGCCCGCCGCTGTTGTTGGTACGGGTACCCAGCCCCCCGCTGTAGCTGCGCGCGTCGCCCCCAAGCGCGATGTTCAGGGTGAAGTCGATGCCCCGGTTGCGGCGCAGGCCCGTGCTGGCACTGGCAGGACGGTCGAAGACCGAGGCGCGCCAGGTGGCATCCGCACCGAACAGTGTCTGGCGACGGCTGAGCGACAGGTCCACGCCGGTGCCATTGCTGATGCCGCGGTGATGCGACACCCGCGCAGCCAGGTGCATGGTGTCCCCGAGGCGGTGGTTCACCCCCATGGCGCTGGTGTGCAGCCAACCGGAGCGGGTCTCCACCTCGCGACCGTGGTCCGGAAACCGGTCATGCCGGGCAGCGCGCCGCTCCTGCCAGCTTCGGTTGTGCGTCACGATCACGCTTCCGTTGCGGTAGCGCAGCAGTCCCTGCACATCGACGCCACTGCCGTCCTGGTCCGAGGTGTACGCATTGGTGAACAGGTTGGCCCGGTCGTTGACCTGCCAGTCGAGCGAGGCGGCAAAGGCGCGATCAGCGCCGACCTGCTGGGCGGCCATGCCCAGGACGGCCCGCGGATGCGCAAGATAGTTGACGACGCCTCCGGCCGCGAAATCACCGGCATGCGGGTCGTGGACACTGTCGAGCACGCTGCCCTGCACGCCTGCGAACACGCTGTAGCGCCAGCGACGGGTCGGGTCGCTCCATTGTGCGGGTTTGTGGATCAGCGCGGACTCCCGCGAGGTCTCGCGACCGTCTTCGATCACCCGCAGCTCGACTTCGTAGATGCCACCGGGCAGGCGCGCGGTCTCGAGCGGCTGAAGACCCGGCTGCAGCGCCTGCGTCAGCAGCAGGCTGCCATCACGATAGACCTCGACACTCCCTTCACGGTTGGCGGTCACAAAGACCGGGTACATGCTGGGCGCACGGGTGTCGACGCGCAGGCTGTCCGAAGAGCCCGCCATGACGCCGGCCGTGGTGAAACCGACCTGCCCCGCCCCGCGGGGCTGCCGGGTGACACCCTGGAAGCCGGGCGTGAACCAGCCCACCCGCAGAAAGTGGTCGTTGAGCTCACGCTGCGCGTACAGGTTGTGCAGGGCGTGCCGCGCCACGCCCTGCTCCTCCGCGCTGCGATCGAGCTGGTAGTGACCCAGCAGCGTCCACGTTCCGAGACTCGCCTGCGCCTCGGCCGCATAGCGCCCGGCAACCTCCTCGCGTTCCCCGCCATGGGCATTGAACTGGTGACGCAGGATCAGGCCGCGGCTGCCGCCCTCCGGCAGCGCATGGTGACGCAATGGTCCTGCCATCGCATCGCGCGTGGTGGCGATGGACAGCAGCGAGCTCTCCAGGCTGTAGTGCAGCGCCAGGAGCTCGTCCGGGCACGTTGCGTCGCACATGCCCAGCGCCCGGGGTTGGGCCAGCGCAACCTGCCAACGCTCACGTTCGGCGGCCGGTGCCTCGCTGTCGTGGACCTCCGCGAACCCGAGCAGCGACACGCTGTTGTTGCGGGCCAGCACTACCCGGGCGTCGCCCAGGTAGCGCCCGTCCACCTCCACGCGCACCACCAGCGGTGCATCGAAAAAGTGGTCACGGAAATCCTCCGGCAGCGTGCCGGCCTGATCAAGCAGATTGAGACTCTCCAGGACGGCGGGTGCTGCATTCGCGGCAGCGGTGCTCGCATACAACATCACGGCGGCGGCGAGCGGCAGGACACGCGGAAACATGGACAGACCTCGACATGAAGAGAGGGGTGCAACCGCACCCCTCCGGGGCGGAAACCCACCCGGGGTACTGCGCGAAGAGCGCGGATCAGGGAGCGGTGCTTTCGAACATCAGGAAGACGTTGCCCTGGTAGATGCCGGACACGTAGGCCTCCGGAGACACAGCGCTGATCTCGACGTCGGCACGCTTGCCGGCGGCCGATTCGGTGTCGGTGGCCACTTCAATCGCAGCGGCAGGACCCACAGCCAGGGCCTTGCCGGCCACCGCCACGTCCAGCACGATGCTGTCACCCCCGCTGGTCAGCAGCGCGTCGGTGGTCAGGTAGGCGTTGATCGCGCCCAACCCGCTCTTCATGTCGATCTGCTGCCTGATCGGCGAGAGGTCTTCGGTATCCATGTCCCAGTGCATGGTCTGCACCTGGCCGGCCCAATCGCCGACCGGGGAGATCTGCAGACCGGTGGCGGTCGGAACAACGGCTTCAACCGTCACCTGCAGCGGGAACTGCTCGGCCATGGCTGCGGCCGGCGAGAAGGCAAGCGCGGCCAGCGCTGCCAGAGGGGTGGACTTCAGGGTCATACGGGGTAGTACTCCAACAAAAGGGGCCGCCGGAGATGGCGACGTGGGCTGCGGTTCCGGACGGAACCTAGGAATCGATGCGGACGGCTTTGCGCGCGTCTCCCTCGACAACATGAAAGCGATGCATCTCACCCCCGGTTCGCGGGAAGTGATGGCTCCGGCCGGGCAGCAGATGCAGCCTGCGCGCGGGCGAGCAGCGCTCGTCCTTTTCCTGGACACTGCAATGGCGCAGGTCATCGAGAATCACAGTGGTGTTGCCGGTGTTGCGCAGCACCGTGCCGTTCGCATCGGCTTCGGTGCGAACGTCGTAGTGCACGCTGTCCGGACGCACGATCACGAACACGCCGTAACCGGTGAGTACATTCACACCCGCCGAGAGGTGCTTGCGGTACTCCTCGGCTTCCACCGGGCTCAGCGCGAACTCGTTCTCGCTCCTGGGCAATACCGGGATGAAGCGCACCCGGTAGTAGCGTTCAACCTGACGGTTGCCCTGGAGAAGCAGGCGCGTGGCCTGCTGCCCCTGGGCGGGAACGATCAGGCGCGACGGGCTGGCGATCAACGCCGGGCGTCCGTTGCCAATGCTGGATGTGTCCACGTCGTTCTCGGTGGCTTTCCCGTCGGCGCCGTACTGCACCTCCGTGACCTGGACACGAACAAACGCGGTGGCATCTCCGGTGTTGCGCACGCGCTTGAGCAGCGCGCCCTTGCCGGGTTCGGCGTACTCGTACATCGATCCAACATTGATGCTCGGTGCGGAGGCCCCGGCATGCAGGGGCAGCGCCAGCGAAGCGATCATCAGCAGGAGTTGTTTCATCGGGGCAGGCTCGGAGCGGAAGAGGTCTCGAGAGCCGGGGCCGCGGACGGCTTGATCCGGTCGAGGTGGCGCAGATTAGGCCTTCCCCTTCCCTCGCCACATGCAACTTGTTTCAATCCGAGGCGCAACAACTTGCAAAACGAGCGAAATGCGACAACCTGAATGAAATTGAGTCATCAATCGCAAATGACCCGCAATATCGATCTCTCTTCGGCCTATGGCTTGAGACGACGATGTTGATGGAGGGACGCGTGTTGTCGTCTCTGACCTCTGCGAGCCTGACCAGTCATCTCGGCTTGACGCGATATCACCGGTTCGATAGGTGCGCGAGCGCGCGTACCGTTTCTTCCACCGTTTCCTTCGACGCATCCGGGAAGGGAGATTCGCGTGACGGCGATCTGTGCGCGCGCGCACATCAATGGTGAAGTACGTCCCGAATCAGACATAGGAATCATCCTAATCTTGTGTAGGAACATCGCTTGCGCCACAGCGAACAGTAAGAATGGCGCATATCCCACGATTGCGTGATTACCGTGTCCCCACGCCTTCCAGGTTTCCTTCGCGGAACACCCGTTCCTTCCGTGCTCAAGATCGCCCTGCTGGACGACCATGATGTTGTCCGCCACGGCAGCTGCGTCCATCTCTCCCATGACAGCCGTCTGGAGGTTGTCGGCAACCATGCACGTAGTGGTGCTTTGATCTCCACCCTCACCCGCACGCATGTGGACGTGGCGGTGATCGATTACGCGCTGGCAGAGGGCGACATGCAGGGAATGGAGTTGCTGCGGCTTCTACGCAGGCGGTTCCCCAAGGTCCGCCTGCTGATGTTCTCGGCCAACGTGCACCATGTGATGATCTCCAACAGCATCGCCGCCGGTGCCGCCGGCGTGGTGTCCAAAAGCCAGTCACTGGACGAACTGGCGCGCGCGGTCGGGCGTGTGGCCGCCGGACATATCCATCTGCCCGACGGGTATCGCGACGAGCATGCCGAGCACCGGCTTTCGCCCAGCGAGCGCGAAGTACTGCAGCTGTGCCTGAGTGGCATGACCGTCACCGACATCGCGCGGACCCGCAACCGCAGCATCAAGACCATCAGCACGCAGAAGCATGCCGCGTACCGGAAGCTGGGGCTGCGCACCGACCGGGATCTGTTCACCCTGCGCCACCAGCTGGCGGTGCTGTGACGGCCTACGGCCACGCGGTCATTGGCGTGCTCGTGATCGCCGCCGCAGGCATTGTCCTCACCCTGGCGGTTCAGGCTTCCGGCCCGGCACGGACCCTCCGCGTGGCCGCCGAACCGTCGCAGCACCGGCTGTTGACCCCGGGCAGCCGCGCCGAGCGCGATGCCAATCTGGTCAGCAGCTACGCACAGCTGGTCAGCGAAGATACGGGGCTGCAGTTCCGGGAACTGCAGGTGGAGTCGACGCGTGCGGCGCTGAACGCGCTGTGTGATGGCAGGGCCGATCTGATGCTGCTGCTGGGCACGCTGGACGGTGCGCCCTGCGCGACGCTGGTGGCTTCGACGCCGTACTATCGCGGCCAGGCCCAATTGGCCAGCCGCCACAGCCACCCCAATCCTCCGGAGTTCAGCCAGCTGCGGCGCGTGGCGGTCATTGCGGGCAGTCGGTACGCCGAATGGCTGGCCGCCTATCACCCGCATGTGCAGGTGGTCGCCTTGCCCACCCTGCGCGAAGCCCTGGCTGCCGTTGAAACGGGCGTGGCGGACGCGGCACTGGAGCTGGATGTCGCCCTGCGGCCTGCGGTCCGACGTCACCATGGCGACAACCTGCTGCTGCACGGTGCGCCCGGCCAGCTGCCCGGCAGCCTGCACCTCGTCACGCGGCAGCAGGATCAGGCCGTGCTGGATGTGATCCACCAGTCCATGCGCTCCATCAGTCCACAGGAGCACGCCCTGTTGATGCAGCGGTGGACCCGGGCGACCTACTTCAGCGGGCCGTCGCTGGCCGTGATGTCGCAGCATTTCCGGTGGGAACTGGTCACCATCAGCCTGACGGTGCTGTTGCTCCTGGCCGCTGGCATCTGGTTGCGAAGGGCGCAGCAGACGGCGCTGCACAGCGAGCGCCAGCAGGCCCGCTTCATTGCCATGATGAGCCATGAAGTGCGCAATGCCGCGCAGGCCCTGGTCACCTCGGTGGACCTGCTGCACCAGTCCGGTCTCGATCACGGGCAACAGCAGCTGGTCAACGCGGCGCGCGCGGCCGGCACCGGGCTGCGCAAGCTGCTGAGCCACGCCCTGGATTACTCGCGATTGTCGGCCGGCCAGTACCAACCCTCGCAGGCATGGCAGGACGTTCGCCAGCTGGCGTTGGAATGTGCCGCCACCCTGCGGCCCGCCACCGAAGACAAAGGACTGGAGCTGAGCGTCCGGCAGCTCACCGATCCCCTTCCGCGCATGTGGCTCGATGCCGATGCGCTGCGCCAGATCCTCAACAACCTGCTGGGAAACGCGCTGAAGTTCACCGACCACGGCAGCATCGAACTGCTGCTTGAACTGCAGCTGGAAGCGGAAAGCGCCACGCTGCTGCTCGCCGTGCACGACACCGGCATCGGCATCCCTGCCGACCAGCAGGAGGCCGTGTTCAAACCGTTCGCCCAGGCACACGATGCGCACCGCCGCGATGCGGGTGGATCAGGACTGGGCCTGTCGATCTGCAATGACCTGGTGCAGGCGCTGGGCGGCCGCTTGCAGCTGCAGAGCGCCCCCGGTCAGGGCAGTTGCTTCGAAGTGCGCCTGCCGGTGGTCATTGAAGGCCCCGAGGCCGGCCCGGTCGGCCAGCCGCTGGCGGGGCGTTCGCTGCTGCTGGTGGAGGACCACGCACTCAGCCGCACCATGCTCGGGCGCCAGCTGGGGATGCTGGGGGCGTCGGTCAGCACGGCCGCCGACGCCGCGGCGGCGCTGCGCAGCCAGGCCACCGAGCCCTGCGGCGTGGTGCTGCTCGATTGCATGCTGGGAGACATGAGCGGCTATGAGCTGGCCGGTCTTCTGCGGCGCCAGGAGGAGCAGCAGCGCCGGCCGCCCGCGATGGTGATCGCGGTCTCGGCCAATGACGCACCCGCCCATGTGCAGCGATGCCGCGCCTCCGGCATGGATGCCGTGCTGTGCAAGCCGCTCGACATCCGCCAGCTGCTGGCCGTGCTGGGTCTGGGCACAGGCGATGCCGCGCCCGCCAGCATCGCCGCGACAGCCGAAGCAGACCCGATGTGGTTGCACTATCTGGAGGCCCTGCACGAGGAACAGCAGGCCTTGAACGATGCACTGCGCGCCCACGCGGCCCAGCCGCTGCGCCACCATGCCCACCGGCTGGCCGGGGTATTGCGGATGCTGGGACAGCCCTCGCTGGCCGGGATCGCCTCGGACCTGCACGAGCTCGACCTGGCCGAACCGACCGACTGGCTGGAGGTGGAACGACTGCTCGGCTACCTGCGCCCCGCCGTGGCACTGCTGGCGCGCGGTCGCACTACTTCAGCTGCAGCGGGTAGCGCTGCCATAGCACATGCACGAGAAAACCTGTCAGCTCAGGATCCTTGGCCGTGATCGACGCGCGGATCTTGTCCAGCAGCACCATGTCGCTGCAGGTCCGAACGTCGGCATGCCCCGCCTGACCGGCCCGCCGGGCCCGATAACGCGTGGCACGCTGTGCATCGGCCATGGCGTAGCCGAACGTGGGCGGACGGCCACGCT
>JAEWLO010000515.1 GCA_023457475.1 Pseudomonadota bacterium
GCCGGGCAGAGCCCGGCTCTACGGCGCATGGACGCCGGTGGGTTCACACTGTGACGGTCCTTTGCTGCCGCGCTGGAGGTGCCATGAACCGTCTCGTTCTGCTTGGGCTGGGCGCGCTGGCGCTCGCGGGCTGTTCGCGCGAGCCTTCACCCCCTGCAACGCCGGCGGCATCGCCCCCTGGTGCCACCCCGGCACCGATCGCCACGCCTTCGCCGCAACCGCCGGGACAGAAAGCGCTGACGGCGCAGGGCCCCTCTTTCGACTGCAACCAGGCCCGCTCCGATGCGGAGACCCTGGTCTGCAACGATGCGGCGCTGTCGGCGCTGGACCGCCGTCTGGCGGAGCTCTACACAGGGGCGCAGACCCGACCCGACGAGCTGGACATCGCCGCCGAACAGCAGGGCTGGATCAAGGGGCGGGATGCCTGCTGGCAGGCCGTCGATTCCCGGCGCTGCCTGCAGGAGGCCTACCAGACCCGGATCGTCGAGCTGCAGCTGGAGGCCATGTCGGGCCCGGGCCCCGCGCCGGTCGTCTTCGTCTGCGAGGGAAGCGACAAGCCTCTCAGCGTGACCTGGTTCAATGACCTGGAACCGCAGGCGGCACGTGTGCAGCTGGGGAAGGACCAGGCGCTGGTGTTCGCCGCGCCGTCGGCCAGCGGCACACGCTACACGCGTGAGGGCGTCGAGTTCTGGGAACACCAGGGTGAAGCGACCCTGGATTTCTACGGAACCCGCCTCAGCTGCCGGAAGCGGCAGGTGTAGAGCCACGCCCTGCGTGGCTGAGTTCCCGGATGAACCTGGCACCGCAATGCCGGGGGTGCTAACGGGCCGTTAGCTCAGTCGGTAGTGCAGAAGCCTTCTAAACGTCTGGTCGAAGGTTCGAATCCTCCACGGCTCATCAGCTGCAACAACGACTTGGGCGCTCCTTGGAGCGCCTTTTTCGTGGCTGCGAATTGCCGGGCAGCTGTCACGAAGGCTGCATGCCCATTCCGTCAGATTCGCGCGGCGATGCCTAGGTGTTTGGGGAGCTCGAGTAATGGACGCTCGACGCTCCTGTGAACGATGTGTGCCACGAACAGTGATGCTGCCATGGCAACCAGTAGAAAGACCGCATGATTGAGTAGGCTGTCGCTTGGCGAAAGACGCGACCATGCTCTCCCAATGGCGGATAGAACGAAAATGTGGGAGAGGTACAGGGAGTAGGAGGCGTTTCCCAAGGATCGAAGCCATTGGGGCACCCTTACCCGACCACCAGCCTCGAGCATGACCGCGCCGACCACAATCAATGCGCTTGCCGTACCAAAGCAGGCAACGCGCAACCAGATCTCCCTGGCGGGTTCATATGAGTCGGGAAGCAACATCGCAGCCAGCGCGTATATAGCGATTCCCGATGCCATGAGGTAGCCGCCAATGTGTGCCGGCATACGGTGCCAATGAAGCCCCAGCAGCGCACCTGCAATGAATTCCAGCGTCAGCGGACTCGCGATCAACCGCTGCCATGGTGAGGTGGACTGAACGCCGAGCCAGTGGGGAATGCATGTCAGGATGCACCATAGGATCAGGAATGGTGTAAGCGACTTCGGACCGATAGTGGTGATGGCAAGCGCAAACACCAGATAAAAGTAAGCCTCGTGGATCAAGGTCCACCCCACCGTCAACAGTGGCGGTTGAAAGTGAGGCAGCAGCAGATATGACGACAATGCGCTTTGACCGGGGAACGAACTGTTGACCATTCCGGGAGCGGCGAGCATGACGACAACTACCAGGCTGGTGAACAGCCAGTACATGGGTAGAACTCGCCATGCACGGGCCGACAGGAACCTGACGGCAGCATTCGCGCCGCCGGCGTGACCCCGGAGAATTGTCGTCATGACAAATCCGGATATGACAAAGAATAGATCGACTCCAGCATCGGCATGCGACACCAGATTGTCCAGAATCGCGGGTCCTGGAAGCCGCCGTTCTTCTATTGGACGTAGGTGGAACAGAACGACCGCAGTAGCGGCGATCGACCGAAGTCCTTGTAGTGACGCGAAGTAGTCGCAGGGAGTTGCGCGCGAATTTGTCATCGTGTGAGCTCAATCTCATGGCGCGATCAAGACGAGCGCGCTCCGAGCCGCACTCACAGGTGAAGTGGCAATCCGCACGCCGCCTTGTTCTCTTAACTGGAAGGCCGCACCTCGCCGCGGATTGTCGTGGCGAGGTGGGCCCAGGTTTGTCAGAAGACGTAACCCTGAATCCCATCGTTCGATGCCAGCGGCACGTTTTCGCAGTTGGGCTGATGAGTGTCGAAGTGTTTGAGCTGGCCCTTGTGGATGTAGTTGCACCGATACAGCGGGCGTGTGCTCGGCAAGGGAACACTGCTGATGTAACCGATCAGCCCGAACGGGGTGAGGAACTGGCCTTCGCACCCGGGGTCGCCGGAAGTCAGATAGCCCCACGCGATGTTGTTGAGCTGACACATGTAGAGCGGGCGCGAGTTCTCAAAGGGAGTGGCTGAAATGACGCCCAGCGAAGCTTCGCGCTGCCAGCCGATCTCCTCCCAGTTCTGTGGAACGTAGTGAAGGGTCGTGTGATGCTGGCCGCGTTTGTAGAGTCGAAACATCTCCCTCGGCGTCACTCCTGCGGGCAGCTGGTGCGTGCGTGATGCAGGGTGCAACGACATCGGAGTCGTGGGCGGATGGGAGTGATGGCCGTAAAATGTGCCGCTCTCCGTGGCACTTGCGACAGTTGCAGAGCTGAGTGACGCAAGTAGCCCGATAGCGAGGGTCTGATGACGCGTCATGAATCTTCCTTGTCTATGACGGGCCAATTGCCCGCAGGAAGATCCTAGGTATGCCGTCCGGCGATGGCGTTGATATTTGTTGTAGATGCACCTGATTGGTCAATTGCCCGGACCTCGCCGAGTGGAAATCCTACGCCTGCCGGCATGGGTCGCCGCCAGCTCGCCGGCAGGCGTGGCCATGCCGGCAGGGTGCGCTGTCTCGAGTTTGCGGAACGTGCGCGCGTCCGCCACGGGCGCGGAGGTGGTGCGCGTTACACGCGCGAAGGGGCGGAGTTCTGCGAGCACCAGGCCGAAGCCACGCAGGGCGTGGCTCTACGCGGCGGAAGGAAATGCGGTCGTCGTGACCGGCGCGGCGTTGCGGTCTGTTACGCCGCCATCGGCGGCTGCAGGCCCTCACGGATCGCGTCCAGCAACTCGCTCATGGAATAGGGCTTGGGCAGGAAACGCATGCCCGCCGTCAGCCGCGGCAGCACGTCCATGGGCGGCAGGCCCGAGGTCACCAGCAACGGCAGGCCCGGCTGGAACTGCTGGATGGCATGGGCCGCCTCCAGGCCACTGAGCCCACCGAGGCAGACATCGGTGAACACCAGATCGAAACGCTCGCCCGCGCGCAGCAGGCCCAGGGCAGCTTCGGCGCTGCTGACCGCCGCCACCTCGCAGGCCTGGCTCTCCAGGGTCAGGCGGCTGAGCTCACGGGTGTCCTCGCTGTCTTCGATCAGCAGGACGCGGGGAACGGGGTGGTGCTTGGACAGCAACATGGAACGGAATCCTGCAGACCGGGGGCAAAAGGCGCGCAAGTATCGCCGCTGCGCCAGTGAGGAAATCGTGCAGGAAACGTCATTACGGCCTCGTTACGTCACCGGCGGGACGTTGTCCGCCGGTCAGCTGGGGACAGGTACAGTCGGGGTTTGATCCACGGAGTACTCACGCATGCAATGTCCCGTCTGCACCACCCAGGCGCTGGTGATGTCCGAGCGCCAGGGCATCGAGATCGATTACTGCCCGCAGTGCCGCGGGGTCTGGCTGGACCGTGGCGAGCTGGACAAGATCATCGAACGCGCCGGCGCTGCGCTGCCGCCGCCGGCACCTGTGCAGGCGCAGCCGGCGACCACGCCGCCGCCGGTGATGCATCGTGATACCCGCCACTTGGGCCAGCGCTACGAGGACAAC
>JAEWLO010000516.1 GCA_023457475.1 Pseudomonadota bacterium
GCAAACCCACACCCGACGGACCTAGGCTCGTAGATCAGCAGCCGATGGCTCTCTGCGATGGACGTGGCAGTTGCGACAGCAACAGTTGCACGCCAACAAAATCCGCGTTACGTTCGGCCCATGTCCAAGTTCCTGGCCACCGCCGTCAACAATAACAACCGCAATAATCTGCGCGCGAATAATCGTGCGCGGCCGATGCGGGACTGCGACCAGGGCTAGAACAGCAACACGCCCGGATACCAGAAAACCCGCATCGGAAGATGCGGGTTTTTTTATGGTCCGGGTTTTCACATTCCGGGCCAGGGTGGCCGGTCGAATGCCTGCAGTACGTGTATTCCCCCATCATCAGGAGCTGCTCCCATGTGTTCGATCTTCGGAATGTTCGGCCTCCAGGCCGGTGACGACCTCCCTGCGCTGCGTCGGCATGCGCTGGACCTCTCGCAGCGGCAACGCCATCGTGGTCCCGACTGGAGCGGGGTGTATGTCGATCCCGGTGCCATCCTGGTGCACGAGCGCCTGGCCATCGTCGACCCTGCCGGCGGCTCGCAGCCGCTGCTTTCCGGCGATGGCGGACTGGCCCTGGCGGTCAACGGTGAGATCTACAACCACCGCGAGCTGAAGTCGGACCTCCTGCAGCCCTATGCCTTCCAGACCGGCTCGGACTGCGAGGTGATCAACGCGCTGTACCGCGAAGATGCGCCCGCCTCGTTCCTCAACCGCCTCAACGGCATCTTTGCCTTCGCCCTGTGGGACCGCGATGCGCAGCGGGTCCTCATCGCCCGCGATCCCATCGGCGTGGTGCCGCTGTACTGGGGGCACGACCAGCACGGTCGGCTGGTGGTGGCCTCCGAACTGAAGTCGCTGGTGGACATCTGCGCCGACGCCGCCCAGTTCCCGCCCGGCCACTGGTACGACAGCGCCACCGACACGCTCACCCGTTACTACGAGCGTCCGTGGCGCGACTACGCGGCGGTGGAGGGCGTGGAAGCGGACCTCGTGGAGCTGCGTGAAGCCTTCGAGCGTGCCGTGCACCGTCAGTTGATGACCGACGTGCCGTACGGCGTGCTGCTGTCGGGTGGGCTGGACTCCTCGCTGGTGGCGGCTGTCGCGGCCCGCTACGCGCGTCATCGCATCGAGGACGGCGATCGCAGGGCGGCCTGGTGGCCGCGACTGCATTCCTTCGCGATCGGCCTCAAGGGCTCGCCCGACCTGGCCGCTGCGGCCATTGCCGCCGAAGCGCTGGGCACCGTGCACCACGGGTTCGAGTACACCTTCGAAGAAGGACTGGATGCGCTGCCGGAGGTGATCCGACACGTGGAGACCTACGACGTCACCACCATCCGCGCATCCACGCCGATGTTCCTGCTGGCGCGGCGGATCAAGGCGATGGGGGTCAAGATGGTGCTGTCGGGCGAGGGCAGCGACGAGATCTTCGGCGGCTACCTGTACTTCCACAAGGCACCCAACGCGCGCGAGTTCCATGAAGAGCTGGTGCGCAAGCTCGATGCGCTGAACAACTACGACTGCCTGCGCGCCAACAAGTCGATGATGGCCTGGGGCGTGGAGCCGCGCGTGCCCTTCCTCGACCGCGAGTTCCTGGACGTGGCCATGCGCATCGATGCCCGCCACAAGATGGTGGGCAAGGGCACGGACGGCGCGCGCCGCATCGAAAAGGCCATTCTGCGTGAGGCGTTCGACGGCTACCTGCCGGAGTCGATCCTGTGGCGGCAGAAAGAACAGTTCAGCGATGGCGTCGGCTACGGTTGGATCGACGGCCTCAAGGCGCATGCCGAAGCGCAGATCAGCGACCGGGTGATGGCGGCCGCCGACAAGCGTTTCGTGCACAACCCGCCGCAGACCAAGGAGGCGTACTACTACCGCCACCTGTTCGAACAGTTCTTCCCGACCCAGGCGGCGGCGGAAACCGTGCCCGGCGGCAAGTCGATCGCCTGCTCCTCGCCCGCGGCGATCGCCTGGGACGCCAGCTTCGCGGCCATGGCCGATCCCTCCGGCCGTGCGGTCGCCGGTGTCCACGAGAAGGCGTTGGCATGATCCAGTAACGTGGGATATCGGTATCATCCCGGCATGTTCACGGATGCAGGGATGGGGACGCTGTGGAGCAGAAGATGAAATGGGGATGGCACTACCTGGCCTGGGCCGGCATTCCGCTGGTGATCGGTCTGGCGTTGGCACGCTACGCCGGGCCTGACCTCCCGGCCATCGCGGCCAAGGCCGACAAGGTGGTCGGCAGCGACTGGGCGCAGCACCTGGCCTCGCCGCTGGGGCTGTTCCTGCTGCAGCTGCTGGTGCTGCTGGTGGTGGCCAAGGGGGCCGGCGCGCTGCTCAAGCGCTTCGGCCAACCGGCCGTGATCGGCGAGATGGCGGCGGGCCTGATGATGGGCCCGCTGGTACTCGGCAGCCTGTTGCCCGGCCTGCACGGGGCGCTGTTTCCGGCCAGTTCGCTGGGGCCGCTGGGCATGCTCAGCCAGCTGGGCGTGCTGATGTTCCTGCTGGTGGCCGGGGCCGAGCTGGACCTGGGGGCCCTGCGCGGCCGCCGCCGCTTCGCCTTCACGGTCAGTCATGCGGGCATTGCCGTGCCGTTCGTGCTGGGCGTGCTGCTGGCGATCTGGCTGTATCCGGCACATGGACCCGCCGGCGTGGGCTTCACCGCCTTCGCCTTGTTCGTCGGCATCTCCATGAGCATCACCGCGTTCCCGGTGCTGCTGCGCATCCTCGCCGACCGCGGCATCACCCACACCCCGCTGGGGCAGACCGCCATCGCCTGCGCTGCGCTCGGCGACGCGACTGCCTGGTGCCTGCTGGCCCTGATCGTGGCCGCCGCGCAGGCCACCGGCTGGGTCACCGCCAGTGTCAGCCTGGTCTGCGTGGTGGCCTTCATTGCCCTGATGCTGGGTGCGGTGAAGCCGTGGTTCGCGCGACAGACGATCCTGCCGGGCAGTGAGGGGCGCTGGTTGCTGGGCGTGCTGCTGCTGTCGCTGGCGAGCGCGCTGGTCACCGAGGTGCTCGGTATCCATGCGTTGTTCGGTGCGTTCGCGGCCGGCGTGGCGGTCTCGTCCAACGTCCAGCTGCGTTCGTTGCTGATCGCCAAAGTGGAGCCGTTCGCGGCGACCCTGCTGCTGCCGCTGTTCTTCGCCATGACCGGTCTGCGGATGCGGGCCGATGCGCTGCAGGCCAGTGATCTGCTGCTGTGCGCGGTGGTGATCGGGGTGGCGACCGTGGGCAAGCTGCTGGGCACCTTCAGCGCGGCCCGCAGCGCGGGCCTTGAAACGCGTGAAGCGTGGCGGCTCGGCGCGCTGATGAAC
>JAEWLO010000517.1 GCA_023457475.1 Pseudomonadota bacterium
GCGATGCGCGAAACACGCGACATGAAGCCAACGCTCACGTCCTGGGCACTGGACCGGACCCGCAGATGCTTGGCCTGTCGAATCTTGGCGAACATCGCCTTGCGCTTGATGCGCCCGGCTTTGGCCCGCTTCTCCGAGGGCGGCTTACGTGGGGTAAACGCGCTGCCGTCCGGGTTCTTCTGAGCGGCAATGCGGCGCTGCTGGGAGCGCCGCAGGCTGGTACCGATCGTGCGGCTCAGGCGGGCACGTTCGACCGGCTGCAGGCGGCGCAGCAGCGGCGCGGCCCAGTCCTCGAGCTGCTGCAGGTCATCGCTCATTCGGTGATCGCCGGCAGGGTGGCCACCACGATGCCCGCAGCGGTCTTGACGGTGCCGCCTGCCAGGGCGGGAGCAATCTCCAGCTCGCTGGGTGGCTCCAGGGCGTTCGTCAGCGTCAGGTTGCCCTCAGCGTCTGGATTGACCAGCACGCGTTCGGTCAGCGGCAGGGTCAGGCTCACGTCCACCAGGTCGTTGGCCAACACGTCCACCTCAAACTTCACCTCGCCGCGCCGCGCGGGGTTCGCCAGCAGCTCAGGCTGATGCCGGGTCAGCCATTGCAGCACTGGCAGCATGATCGAATCCGGGTTGCCGCCAAAGTCAGTGATGATCAGGTTCAGCGTGTAGGCGTAGCTGAAAGACAGGTTGCGGGAATACACGCCCACGACGTGTCCGTCCTCCACGAACACCAACAGGCGGTCCGGGTTGACCGCCAGTCCCGGTACCGCCTTCAGCAGATGGTCGCGCAGCTGCTCAGGCTTGATCACTGCTGCACTTCCTCTTGGCCGCGGATGAATTCTTGAAGGGCGATTACGGTTTCGGCGTTTTCGCGGCAGATGGCGAAGTTGGTGGCGGTGGTGTCGGCGACGGCAGAGAGCGTAATGCCTTCGGCGGGCGCATCAGGATCGCCGGCGCTGTCGTCCAGCTCGGTACCGGTGGCGGCTGCGTTGTAGAGGCGCACGAAGCCAGCAGGCACAGTGCAGGCAGCATCAGCTTTCTGGGTGACATAGACGGGAACCTCTTTGACGATGGTTTGACCGCGCTCGCGCACGACCTGAACGCGATCCACGTACTCGGTGACCACGGTGGTGGCGGATAGCCTCGCAGCTAACGCCTGCTGGGCACTGTTCCGGTCGGCAATGGCTTGGTCGCGCTCGCTCAGTGCGTCGGTGCGTTCGCGCTGCGCGGTGGTGATCCGCGATTGCTGGCACGTCGCCAGCAGGGCAGTGCCCAGCAGCAGCGACAGCAGGACGATCAGGCGCGTGCTCATCAGCGGCCGCCCAGCACGGCCAAGGCGCGCTCCGTGCGGTTGCGGCGGTCCTGCAGGCCCTCGGGCGTGCTGCGGGTGTTGGTGGTGCCCAGGTTCACCCGGCGGCTGACGGCCAACACATCGCCTTGGTCGGCCAACGCGTTGAGGCCGGCATCGAGCCAGTACGCGGCAGCGGCCAAGGCGCTGACTTCCGGGTTCAGCAGCAGCTGCGGCATGTCCTCCAGCGGTTGGCCGATCAGCGCGCCGATCTTGCGGTAGTTGCCGCGTCCGGTCAGCGCGATGGCACCTCTTCCCCGGTACAGATAGCCGTCCCCACTGGCTTCAGAGCGATTGCCGTTGCGGTTGGCGTAGACCCGGTTGCCCAGCTTTTCCGGCTGGTGCACGAATGCCGGCAGCTCAGCGGCGGTGAGCCGGCGGCCGAAGACCTCTTCCAGCCGGGCGCGGCTGTAGGACATTCCCTCTTCCAGCTTGGACAGGCCGAGGCTTTCATGGCCGACTTGGCCGAGGAAGTGCGCAGCTCGGCGCGGAGTGGTGATCTTGAACCGGCGCATGGCCTCGTTCAGCGGCTGGACCCAGCGCTCTGCGCGGCTCATGGGGCACTGCATGATCTGGGCGAGAGTGGCGACGGTGAGCATGGTTCAGTTCTCCGAGAGCAGGCGGGCGACATTGCCGCGAGCGCGAAACACCGCGATCAGCAGCACGACCAGAAGTCCGAGCAGGAAGGGATTGGCAGCGCTGCGCGAGCCGAGCAGCACGATGACCAGCGCCTGGCCACCGGTGGAGGCGATCAGCAACCATGCCAGCCAGCCCACGAAGGGCCGATGGCTGGCGTCGGCGTGGGCGCGGTAGGTGAGCAGGCGCACGCAGATGCCCAGACAGCACAGCAGCGTGGCGGCGGTGATCAGGCTATGCATTAGGGCCTCCCCGGCGGAACCAGCTCAGGTCGATGGTGCCGCTGCGCTCGATCAGGGCCAGCGTCGAGGTAATGACGCAGGCCGCGCAGAGGAACGATGCCAAGCCCGCTGATTCCATCTTGGCCAAGCGCATCAACTCCGACCCGGCGAAGTAGCCGCCGATCACGCTGATGGCCAGGTACAGCACGCGCTTGGCCAGCGAGAGGTCCTTGGCATTCACCACGAACAGGGTAGCGCCGGCAAATGCGCCAATGAGGGCGTCACCGTTGATGCCCGGCAGCAGCGAGGCCAGGCCGACGCTGGTGGCCAGGGCCACAAGGCCGCCGGTAGAAGTAGGTTCGGTCATCGATCAGTCCCAGAGCTGGATAAGGGGCCGCTCTGCCGTAGCAGCAGCGGCCGAGGGTGGTTCGGGTAGTTGTACGAGCAGCCCCATGGGCAGGTGCGGGCCGTGGAGGCTGATACCAGGGTTCAGGGCCAGTGCCTGTTCGACCATGCCGCCGATCACGCCTAGGTGCCGATAGCAGAGTGCGTCGAGGGTGTCGCCCTGAATGGCCATCACTTCCATCAGATCAGCTCCACCGTGACGCGGCGGGTGCCGAGGATGTCGCTGATGGCATAGCGCACGTCGCGGCGCAGTTCATCAATGGTCGGTTGCAGGTCTTCGGCGCGCTGATTGCCCTGTGCGGTGGCGTCGTAAGAACGGAAGCGCTCAGTGATTTCCACGCCCACATTGCAGTAGACGGCCCGGCGATAGAGCTGGACCAGCCGGGAATGGCCGTCAACCTGCTCGCCCGGCACCTGAGCAAGCGTGGTCGCGCCGGCCGCCTCCTGAATTGCGCGCCACTGCCGCAGCTCATCGTTGACGCTGATGACTGCGTTGACCACGGCCATGCGCAGCCGCTCTTCGGTCACGTTGCCCTCAAGCCGGACAGCGCTGCGAAGGTTCTCGATGTTGATGGCCGGCCAGAACGCACCGCTCTCCACGTCAGCAGACGCGGCAGGGCGGGAAGCGTTGGCGATGAATCCAGACATGGGGAACCTGTGGAATAAATCGCCGGTGGTCGGGGCGTCACGTCAGGGGGAGAGAAGCCCTTCGGATCAGCCCCGAGCCGGCGGGGTCGCGGGGACGCTCGGTGTACGGATCAGTCGGTCTTCTGGCTGTCCGCGTGTTTGTTCTGCAGGCGCTCGGCACGCTTGAGGTCTTCCTTGCCGCCGCAAGCGTCATGCAGGGTGATAGCGCGGCGCAGATCCTCCACGGCCTGCGTCACCAGCTCGATATCCAACCCGCCCTTGCCATCGCCCAGGACGTTACGGGCACGGGCCAGCAGCAGCTTGGCGCGGACCTGATCTGGCATGTCCTGCCGTTCGGTCAGTTCCACCGCTCGGCTCAGCACGGCACCATCAAACGGCGTGCTGGTGCGCTGCGCGTTGAGCGCGGCTTCGGCCACCTCTTCAGCCACCACGCAACCGGTGGTGCGCTGGAACTGATCCGGCATGGGCATGTCGTAGCGCAGCACGTAGTCAGCGATGTCCAGCGCCAAGGGGAAGTTGCCGGCGTCGATGTGCCACAGCATCAGCGTGGTCACCACATCATCGCGGGCACCACGGCCTTCGCTCAGCACGCCCTGAAGGTAGGGGGCATACGCCGGCAGCAGCTCGGCCTTGAGCTTGGCCTTGCCCTCGCCGGACTGGATCTGTTTGAGACGGCGCTTGTCCACGACCAGCTGCATCATGGTCTGCTCGTAGATGCCGGTGCCGTCCATGAACTGGTCCGGGGCGGTGGCCGCCGCCGCGAGCGCGGCGCGGCGACGTGCCAGGTGGCGTTTGGCGGGGCTGTCGGCCATGGGGATCAGCCCGCCAGCTCGATGTTCTCGACCACGCAGCCCAGGCCGTAGTCTTCGACCACGTAGGCGTCGTTGGACGACTCGAAGTTCGCCACGCGGTTCTTGTGCGGCTGCTCCTGCAGGTAGCGGCGGCGGCCGCCGATCTGCCAGTACAGCGACAGGTTCGCCAGCGAGGTGATCAGCAAGGTGCCATCGGGCATGTAGGGCACCACCACCGGCTGCAGGCCACCGACACGCTTGGCACCCAGCACCAGATCGGCGGCCAGCTGCTCGGTCGGCTTGTTCTCCTGATTGATGATCGGGAAGTACTTGTCATGGATCAGATTGCGGCCAAGGACCACGACCAGGTCCGGGTCCTGCTGATGCCAGGGCGCAATCAGCTGCGACACCGAATCCATGACCAGCGCATCCAGATTGGCATAGTCGCCTCCGGCTTTCACCGTGATCTTCCCGTCCACCGCGCCGCCATCCATGACTCGGTCACTGGCGTGGAGGCGGTACTTCTGCAGCCAGCCGATGTTGACGTCCTGCAGCAGCGGGTTGATGGCACGGTTTGTGGTCTTTTCGGCGGTCTTGCCGTTGAAGCCGATCATGATGCGATCCAGCGCCTGACGCTCCAGAATCGAGTCCCGGATCAGGGTCTGGAAGTTCGGCTGGCGTGCCCACGCATCCAGCCGCGCGTAGGGGATGGCGGTGTCGAAGTCGGTCTGGAAGCACTCGTAACCTTCGCCGGTCGCGTCGGTCACATCGCGCGGCGTGCGCTCGCCATTGCCGCTGGTGTCGGTGCGGCCTGCGATGGTGCTGGAGGCACCGATGCCGACCTTCTCGCCCTTGATCTCATCCACGCCGGTGACGTTGATGGCCGACAGGAAGGCGCTGCTCTCCTGCAGGCGCTGTTCCAGCGTCTGCTGGACGCTGGGTTCCACGGCGAAGGTGACGGCAGTGGAGCCGACGTTGTTCAGCAGGGCGAGACGGGTGGTGTAGGCGTCGTACTGGGCGCGGGTATGGGTACGCATGGGTTGCTCCGGGAATCAGGGGTGGTGGGGCCGCTAAGTGGCTCAGCAGTCGGTGGCGTCGCCGCTGGTCGGACCGGTGACGGGCGGGCGCTGGCTGAAGTTGTTCGGCGTCTGGGCCAGCTGTTCGGTGAGCGTGGCAAGATCGCGGGAGAGCTTCTGCACCTCCGTCCGGCGGGCATCGTTGTCACGGCGCAGCTGGCTCATGTCGCGCTCCATGTCGCCGAACAGCTGGAGGACCTGGGCACTGAACTTGGCAACATCCGGTTCCTGCGGCTCTTCCTTCGGCTCCGGCTTAGGTGCAAGGCCGAGGCGGCTCAGCAGCTCAATGAAGGCATTGGCGCGCGGGGTATCGACCGACGCGTCCTCGAACTCGAGCTGGGTTTCCAGTGCGGCGGTGAACAGGTTGTCCGGCGACTGCTTGCGAGAGGTGAGGGGGTTCTTGTCCGGGTTCTGTGCAGCAAAGGCCAGCATCTCGGTGCCCAGGCTGGCCGGCGAGTCGGTGACGGCCAGGCCGACCAGATACGCCTTGCCGGTGTCAGCGAACTTCGGGGAGATCTCGATGCTGGTGTACAGCTTCTGCTTGAGCACGTTGACCATATTGACCAGGTCGTCGGTCGGCTCGATCTGGGCATACAGCGCGAGCTTCTTCGCACCGCCAATGTCAGCTTCCTCGGCCGAAACGGCAATCACGTCGCCGAACGCGCGGAACGGGCCTTCCGGCAACGTGCTGCGCATGTGCTCGATCCAGACGCGCGAGCCGTACACATTCGGGTCATAGCTGTCGGCCATGTCCTGAATGTGCTGACGCTCGATGACGCGGCCATCGGAGGTGGAACCCTCCACGGCAACGCGGAACTTTCGGGAACGCTTCTTCGTGGTGGCCATTTCTCGCCCTCTGCTGGTCTGGGTTGGCATCGGTGTTCGATGCGATGTCCCATGTTCGGCAGTGGCGTAATCAGCAGCAACGCGGCCGGGTTGTAGGCCGCTGAATTACCGGGGTTTTGTGTGTCGCGCGCGCGTGAGCAGCGGCAACCTAACCGGGTGAACATCGTAGCCGATCAAATCCCAGTTGACGCACGTCGCCAAGCCAAATTCCTGTATTGGATGGGCTGGCGTGTGTGCGACATCGCCGAGGCTACCGGCGAGAAAGAGAAGACCATCCACAGCTGGAAGGCCCGCGACGAATGGGACCGCGCCGACAATGTGGAGCGGATCGGCGGTGCGCTGGAAGCCCGCCTGATCATGCTGATCATGAAGCCGGAGAAGACCGGCGGCGATTACAAAGAGATCGATCTGCTGCACCGCCAGTTGGAGCGGCAGGCACGCATCCAGCGATACCAGGGCGGCGGCAACGAGTCCGACCTGAACCCGGCGGTGGCCAACCGCAACGCCGGCCCGAAGAAGAAGCAACGCAAGAACGACTTCAGCGAAGAGGATGTCGAGCGGCTGCAACAGGCGTTCTTGGATGGGTGTTTCGAGTACCAGCGCACGTGGTACCGCGCCGGCAACCAGCGCACCCGGGTCATCCTTAAGTCCCGCCAGATTGGTGCGACATTCTACTTCGCTCGCGAGGCGCTGATCGACGCGCTTACCACCGGGCGCAATCAGATCTTCCTGAGTGCCTCCAAGAGCCAGGCGCACATCTTCCTCGGCTACATGCGGGCATTCGTGCGGGAGGTACTGGACCGCGACCTGACCGGTGATCCGATCACCCTGGGCAACGGCGCTGAGCTGTTTTTCCTTGGTACCAACGCGCGCACGGCGCAGGGCTACCACGGCAACTTCTACTTTGACGAGTTCTTCTGGACTTACGGGTTCAATCAGCTGAACAAGGTGGCCAGCGGCATGGCCATGCACAAGAAGTGGCGCAAGACCTACTTCAGCACCCCGTCCACCATGGCCCATGAAGCCTACGACTTCTGGACCGGTGAGCGCTTCAACAAGGGCAAGCCGAAGGCGCAGCAGGTCGCGGTGGATGTGTCTCACGGCCGACTGCACGGTGGGCGACTGTGCGAGGACGCCCTGTGGCGTCACATCGTCACCGTGCTGGATGCGCACCACGGCGGCTGCGACCTGTTTGACATTGAGGAGCTGCGCCGGGACTACAGCGCCGAAGAGTTCGCCAATCTACTGATGTGCGAATTCGTGGACGACAGCGCCAGTGTATTCCCGCTGACCATGCTGCAGCCGTGCGCGGTGGACAGCTGGGTGGTGTGGGACGACTACAAGCCCTTTGCCATCCGCCCCTATGGCGACCGGCCGGTCTGGATCGGCTACGACCCGGCGGAGAAGGGCGATAGCGCAGGGCTGGTGGTGGTTGCCCCGCCGCTGGAGCCGGGCGGCGAGTTCCGAGTGCTGGAGCGCCACCAGTTCAAGGGCATGGACTTCGCAGGCCAGGCCGAGTTCATCCGCAAGATGACGAAGATCTACTGGGTGACCTACATCGGCATCGACACCACCGGCATGGGCACGGGCGTGGCGCAGCTGGTGGCGCAGTTCTTCCCGAACGTCACCACCTTCAGCTACTCGCCCGAGGTCAAGACGCGGCTGGTGCTGAAGGCATACGACGTGATCAAGAACGGCCGGCTCCAGTACGACGCCAGCTTCACCGACCTGACCCAGTCGCTGATGGCCATCCAGAAGACGAACACGCCCAGCGGGCGGCAGACCACGTACACCGCCGGCCGCAGCCGCGCCACCGGGCACGCCGACTTGGCCTGGGCACTGCTGCACGCACTGCACAACGAACCACTGGAGGCCGGAATCACCGGCACCAGCACCAGCACCTTGGAGATCTACTGATGACCGACACTGCGGCCGATACCGCGTCCACCCCGGCCGGGGTGCAGGCGTTCACCTTCGGCGAACCCACGCCCGTGCTGGATCAACGCGGCCTGATGGACTATCTCGAGTGCGCCCGCTACGGCCGCTACTACGAGCCGCCGGTGTCGCTGCAGGGGCTGTCGCGCACCACGCGGGCCAACCCGTACTTACACAGCGGCCTGCTGTTCAAGCGCAACATGCTGGTGCGCACGTTCCGCCCGCACCGCCTGCTCAGCCGCGCCCGCTTCACCCAGCTCGCTCTGGACTTCACCACGTTCGGCACCGCCTATGTGGAGCGTAGGAAGTCCGTTCTGGGCCGGGCCATGGAGATCCACGTCCCGCTGTCGCAGTACGTGCGGCGCGGTGTTGAGCATGGGGAATTCTTCCAAGTCCGCGGCTTCCATGCCGAGCATGAGTTCGAGCCGGGCAGCGTCTACCAGCTGCGCGAGGCCGATGCCGACCAGGAGATCTACGGTCTGCCCGAATGGCTACCGGCCGTGCAGTCCGCGCTGCTCAATGAATCGGCTACGCTGTTCCGCCGCAAGTATTACAACAACGGCTCGCACGCCGGGTTCATCTTGTACCTGTCCGACTCCAAAGTGTCCGATGCCGATGTGGCCTCCATGCGCGAGGCGCTGAAACAGGCGCGCGGCCCCGGCAACTTCCGGAACCTGTTCCTGCATTCGCCTGGCGGCAACAAGGACG
This sequence comes from Pseudomonadota bacterium, assembly GCA_023457475.1. Classification (GTDB taxonomy): domain Bacteria; phylum Pseudomonadota; class Gammaproteobacteria; order Xanthomonadales; family Xanthomonadaceae; genus Stenotrophomonas. The sequence goes on from JAEWLO010000517.1 coordinate 8,608, forward strand.
GGCTGAAACTGATCCCGGTCAGCGAGGTCGCGGCGAAGGATGAATTCACCGGCATCAAGAGCGTCACCCGCGACGACATGCTGGCCTCGCTGCGAATCCCACCGCAGCTGATGGGCATCGTGCCCCAGAACAGTGGCGGCTTTGGCTCAATCCGCGAGGCTGCGACTGTGTGGGCCGCAATGGAGCTGGAACCCATCCAGACCCGCATGCTGGCCATCAACGACTGGCTGGGCGAGGAAGTGATCGCTTTCGACCCGATGACCATCGGCCAGGACCTGAAGTGATGCGCCAGAACCTGCGTTGCGGCGACTGCGCCAAGCTGCTGTGCCGTGTTGCCGGCGCGTACGACATCGAAATCAAATGCCCCCGCTGCGGGACATTCAACCACCTGAAGGCCCAGAGCCTCCCTACGGATCGCCGCGAGCGACACCCTGAAGGCTCTAACAATGAAAAACCAACTGATCCACGGCGATGCCCTGACCGTCCTGCCCACCCTGCCGGCCGCCAGCTTCGACGCGCTCATCACTGATCCGCCGTACGCCAGCGGCGGCACCCACGCTGCCGCTCGACAGAAGTCGCCGCAGACGAAGTACATGCAGAGCGGGTCGACGCAGTTGCATGCCGACTTCCTCGGTGATGAACGCGACCAGCGCTCCCACCTGGCATGGATGCGACTGTGGCTGGCGGAGTGCAACCGCGTCCTGAAGGACGGCGCGCCGGTGCTGCTGTTCACCGACTGGCGTCAGCTGCCGCTGACCACCGACGCGCTGCAGTGCGCCGGTTTCACCTGGCGAGGTATTGCCGTCTGGGACAAGACGGAGGGCGTGCGACCGCAGCTGGGCCGCTTCCGCAACCAAGCCGAGTACATCGTGTGGGGCAGCAAGGGGCACATGCCCGGCAAACGCCGCGCCCCGGTGTTGCCAGGTGTCGTTCGCGAGTCCGTACGCAAGGCGGACAAGCATCACATGACCGGGAAGCCCACCCCGCTGATGCAGCAGCTGGTGCGGATCTGCGAGGAAGGTGGCCATGTCCTAGACCCGTTCGCCGGCAGCGGCACCACGCTGGTTGCTGCCCAGAGGGAAGGCTATGGCTGGACGGGAATCGAGATGACCAAGCACTACTTCGAAATTGCGAGTAGGCGCGTGTAGACCCGCCAACGTCCGCGAACAAAGCCGCAAGCTCGCGGCTTTGTTTCTTTACTATGTGATCGCCTTAGTTCCTTCTTCCTCTTGCTTCTCCCGAAGCAACGCGGCGTGAACGAACCGATGGAGTTCAATTATTTGAACCGGTATCAGCATCGATCTCAGGAACGAGAGGAAGAAAAGGCCAACAACGCCGCATACGATCCAGTAAGACACAGCTGGACGGGAGTCGCCAAGCGCAAGAATCACAGCTACTCCAAGCAGACTTCCAATGTGGTTGATCAAGGTGATCCATTGCGAGAACAGGAGGTGGTTGCTCTTACGAGTGAATCGCTCTAACTGCACGGAATTCAGGCTTTTTGCAGCTTCAACCTTGCCCGTGAACAACATCGTCGTAATCATGAAGCCTGTGACAATCGTTAGGAGCGTGGTGGCCATCTTCCACCCATCTTCGGAACTGCTACTCATGATTCCAAAGTGTTGCAAAAGGTGCCCGGCCAATATTCCTATGGCGAATGTTGTCCCATAGAAAAATGCGTAGCGCAGCCAAACGCTGCGCGCTGGCGCAGCTTCTCTTGCAGCGTTCCTGATGGTCCTGACCGCAGATAGCAAATCATCAGGCAGGAGCTTGTCGTATAGAGACATGGCGATGCGCCCGTCCTGCATTGTCATTTTAGGAATACACCCTTCGAGTCTATCAGCCGTGCCTTGGGGTCGGCTGCTGTGGCGAGTTCATTGAGATATTTCAACATCTCAGTCTCAATCTCTGTGACAGCGGGCACCCCTGGGCGGACTTCCTGAACCTCAACCTGAATCTTCTCACGATACTTGTCCAGGTCGGCGAGTCCCGTCTTGTCGTTGAACGTGACTGAGATGCCGGACAGCCCGGTGCCGCCTTCGCTCTCGTCTACCCACTCTAGGACCGTATCGACGTCTAGCTCGCCGTTTTTCTCAGCCTCGATTGAGGCTGTGATCTGCTTAAACTTATCTGCACCAGCCTTGGTGAAAATGGATTCGAGGGTCGCGCCGAACGAATCAGGTTCGGGGTTGAAGTCTCCTCGCACACGGGCGGTGACACTCTTGACGCCGCGATGAAGCTTAGCCAGCGTTTTGAAGTCTCGCCCGGGCACGTCCTCCGCCAAGATCCGGGGATAGTTGGGGACCGCGTGGCGACGGATCAATTCACGGATGGCCGTAAGGACGATGTTAAGTGAGCCGTACACACGGGCGTTCTCGATAACTAAGCTTTCCCCGTACACCAGACATGCAACTCGCTCAACAATTTCGACGAGATCTCCATCCTCAGTCTTGATTGGCTCAGCTGATATCTCTGCACTTTCAGCGCCGAAATCTTGGACGATCTGATCGGGCGTCTTCCCTGCCGTGTAGATGAACGCATGAAACAGAAGGCTGTCTCCAGCCTTCTTTGAAGGCTCAAAGAATACGCAAGGCTTACCTGGCTTGACCTTTTCGACCAAGGGGCAATGCCGGTCACCGACTGTCTTTGCCGCTTCGAGTGCTTTGCGCAGGTGCTTATGGACCTCCAGCGGCGCGATGGCGGGGTACCGCTCGCCATCGACGGCGACCAGCTTCTTGAACAGCAGGCTTCTAAAGATAGTGGCCATTCCCTTCCTTGAAATGCTCTGGTGCACCAGTACGGCCTGGGCACTATGGTCGCCCGATTGTATCGAACCCCGTTTCCCTGCGCCCCGCCGCCGCGAGGCGGGGATCCAAGTCGTTCCATACGCATGCGCTCCACGCCGTACTGGCATGGGTCGGGGACCCCAGTGCGCGCACTCGTCTCCCCGCCACGCCTGCGCTCTTCGTAGGGCGCTTTTTCTGCACGCCTGCGGACAGTCAGGAGACCGGCCTGTCCGGCGCGCAGTGGCAGTCCGCCCGCACCGATGGAGCCTGCGGAACCCCGCGCGAGAGGGAGGCGTGGAAGCGCTCTTGGGCGGCCTCATGGTGGGGCGCATTGATCCAGAAAAATTCATGTGCCCATCGGAAACGGGTAACGGGGTAACGCCGCCTTGAAAAAGTGGCTGAAACCCTTGGGGCACAAAGGCTTCAGGACATTACCTTTCCGGGTAATCTGAGGTAATTTCTGAGAGCTGGTGAAGTAATGTCATTGATTTAAAAGGAATTTTTCTTGTGGCCACATTACCTCCTTCAAAGGTAACGGGATTACCTCGACGTTACCCTAAAATTACCTTTGATAAATGATTATAAGTGATTGATTTATTGGATTTTTGGACGGTAATTTTCGGGGCGTTACCTAAGTTACCTGTTTCCGATGGCCACCTGAAAATTCGCACCTAATGCGACGGAAGGGGCCTATCCTCACTGCCGCCGCGCCTGCCGCTCGCTGTACCTGCGCGCCCGCGCCGGTCGACCTGGTCCTTGGCCAAGGTCGCGTATCGACCTGCAGGAGCGTTATGGACAGTGGTTGGCGTGAAGCCTGGGGACGTTGGGAGCTGAAGTACCAGGGAAAGATGCTGGCGGCCCTCTACGTCTCCGAGGACGGCACCGCCCGGATGATCCTTCAAGGCCCGAAGCTCTGGCAGGTGAAGCACGTGACCGCCGGCGGCTTGGTCCCGGCCAAGAAGTTCGCGGAGAGGTGGTGTGCCGCGAGGCATCTGCCCGACCTATCGTTGAAGGAGGCGGTGCAAGTCATCCGTGGGGGGCGCGAATCCTGTTGACGCCTGCTACTGGCCTTACGCGAGCGTGGTGATGCGCCGGGCGGATGGTCGCCTCCGCCACAGCGGTCATCGCCTTGCTGCCGCTGATAGCATGTCTAAAACCCAACAGTGCACATTACAGCGCGATCATATTGCCGCTGCGGTGTCCGATCCTTGGAAGGCCCTGAATATGGAAAGCTTCGTCAACGTTGTCCTGTATCTGCTGAGCGCTGTAGGTGGGGTAACCGTGCTGTGGCAGGGACTCAAGGTACTTGTATCCAAATGGCTGGATGACAAGTTGCAGAGGGGCTTGCAGAGCATGCGTCATGACCACGAACGGGAGATCGAGCTTCTCCGGGCTGATCTCACGAAGTCCTTTGATCGAGCCTCCAAGCTGCACCACCGTGAGTTCGAGGTGTTACCGGCCGTCTGGGAAAAGGTTGCGAACGCCTTTTGGACTGCAAATGCTCTTGTGCATCCCTTTCAGACATACCCGGATCTGGAGCGCATGGGTACGGAGGAGCTCTCCGAATTCTTCGAGAGTACGACCTTGCGGGAATGGGAGCGCATGCAGATCCGTTTGAGCGATAGCATGAATGCGGAGTTCGTTAACCTGATCTATTGGCATCGGTACACAAAGGCTATGGAGGCTTTGCGGACTGCCACTAGTGCGGTGACTATCTCTGGGATATTCATCGCGGATGATGTCCGCATCAAACTGTCAACTATCACCGACCAGGTCCACACAGCATTGGTGGAAAGCGAGCTAAACAAGACGTGTCCACCCCTTTCGCCGGCCGATAAGTTGAAGGATGGCGAGAAGTGGATGCGGAAGGAAGGGCGTGAGGCGATGCATCAAGCGGAAGCGGCTATCAAGGATCGGCTGTGGAGTCGGAACCCGAATTGATTCCGCCCGGAACCCTATGCAAAGACTCGGGACGTAGCTGCGTGTAGCGCTTCAGCTCATTCCATGATTCGTGCAGAGTTACTGCAGCGACCTCTGGGATGTCGTAACCCTGCTCGAACAACCGCGAGGTTGCCTCATGCCGCAGATCGTGGAAGCAAAGGTCTTCAATGGCCAGCCGAATGCACGCGCGGGTAAACGCGGTGCCGATTGACTTGGAATTGAAAGGGAAAATGCGGTCCTCGCCCGCCATCCGCGACTGTCGATCGACAATGCTCCATGCCTCTCCCAGCAGGGGAAACCGCTTGTGATTGCCGGCCTTCTTGCGGGGGTGCTTTGCGTCACGTAGCAGCGCCGTTCGCGTGCCGGCGTCGACGTCGGACCAGAGAAGGCGGGTGATCTCACCCTCTCGCTTCGCAGACAGAATCGCGAAGTCGATGATGTCCACCATTGGAATCTTGGATCGCCAAGCGCTGTGCGCGAAGTATTCACGCAACCGCTGCAGTTCCTTGTCGCTCGGCCGCCGGTCGCGGCGCTTGGACTTTCCGACCAGTCCCAGCAACCGCAGCGCAGGTCGCGCCTCGGCCACAGGGTCGACAGAGAGCTTCACGCCTTTCAGAGGGGCCGCCAGTTTGAGCAGCTCCGACAGGTAGCCCAGCTCTACGTTCATGGTTGCCGGAGCGCAAGCAGGGATAATGACCCCGTTGGCCATCATGTGATTCCCTGTGATACGACGGCGTGCGTGTTCGATCACGTCGCCGGCGGCCAGGCGTCTGGCCGCAATGTGCCCCAGCCCTTCCTGCAGGCGGGTCATGTTGCCCGCCTGGGTCTTCGAGACAGCTTTGACGCTGGACAGTGCGTCTGTCCGCCAGGCGATCAGTTCGGCGATGGTGATTTCTTCGCCCGGGGAACCTCCCCGCGCGTCCAGATCGGCCAGTTCCCGCTCGATGCGGTCGGCCCAGGTCTTGGCGGCGGTCTTGGTAGGGAAGGTGCGGGTCTGGTCTGCATGGCCTTTGCGGCGCACCATTGCGCGCCAACGGCCATTGCGGTTCTGAAGTGTCGCCATCGTTGTGCCAATCCGGATTGTGCCAAGCCCACGCTGGCACACGGATGGTACAGATGAATGGGAATTTGCGGGAAAATTCGGGAAATTGCGGGTGCTGTTGTGCCCATGTAACGGTGCTAAGTGCATGAAAACATATGATTTGAGCGGTATCCGCCTGTGCGTTGCCCCCATGATGGATTGGACGGACCGCCATTGCCGCGTTTTCCACCGGATTCTGGCCCCGGGCGCGCGGCTGTACACGGAAATGGTGCACGCCAACGCGGTGATTCACGGCGACCGCGAGCGGCTGCTGGGCTACGACGGCAGCGAACACCCGCTTGCCCTGCAGCTCGGCGGCAGCGATCCGGCCCTGCTGGCGCAGGCTGCGCGCATCGCCCAGGACTGGGGCTACGACGAGGTCAATCTCAACTGCGGTTGCCCCTCCGACCGCGTGCAGGCTGGCCGCTTCGGGGCCTGCCTGATGCGCGAGCCGACCCTGGTGGCCGAGTGCGTGGCGGCCATGGTGGCGGCCGTCGACATCCCGGTGACGGTCAAATGCCGCCTCGGCGTAGATGACGACAACGACTACGAAACCTTCGTGAACTTCGTCGATGAATCGGCCAACGCCGGCGGCGCGATGTTCATCGTGCACGCCCGCAACGCCTGGCTGAAAGGCCTGTCGCCGAAGGAAAACCGCGAAGTACCGCCGCTGCGCTACGAGTGGGCGCACCGGCTCAAGGCGGATCGCCCGCAGCTGCCCATCGTGCTGAACGGCGGACTGGCCACGGTGCAGGCCTGCCAGGCCCAGCTGCCGGCGCTGGACGGGGTGATGCTGGGCCGTGCGGCCTACCACGATCCCTACGTACTGCATCAGCTCGAAGCCGCCCAGACCGGCGCGGCCCTGCAGCCGCGCGAGGCGCTGCTGCGCGCCATGCGTCCCTACATCGAGGCGCAGCTGGAGAAGGGCCTGGCCCTCAAGCACATCACCCGCCACCTGCTGGGCCTGTTCCACGGCCAGCCGGGCGGCCGTGCGTTCCGTCAGGTGCTCAGCGAGGGCGCTCACCGCCCGGGCGCGGACTGGGGCCTGATCGAGCAGGCGCTGGAGATCACCCGGCAACAGGCTGATCGCGTCGCCGCCTGACGCAAAACGGCCGGTGCTTGCGCCTTTTGTCGTTTACCCGCTATGGTTCACCTAGATGAACGAAGCGGAGGCCTCCTCGGAAAAGTTCAGACCGGATTCACTGCGTAAAACCAAGAATTTGCAAAAGATTCGTGAAGTCGCGCTCCAGGGCACCGCTTCCCGATTCACAACTTTTGAACGTTTTGACGCCGTCCGTTAGGATCGAACCCGATGTTCTTCGCGAACCGCCACCGTCGACCCGCTGTCCTCGCCCTGCTGGCGTCGGCCGCGCTTGCTGCCGCCGGCTCCGCCGCGGCCCAGGTGCCGCCGCCGGATCCGGCGCGCGTGGAGGCCATGCGGGCCGCCCGCAGCGCACCGCAGGAGCGGTCGCTGTCCGACGCGGTACGGCGTGTGCAGCGAACCACCGGTGGCCACATCCTGGGGGCCGAGCGGGTGCCGTTCGACGGGCGGGACATCAACCGGGTGAAGTACATGGATGACCGTGGTCGCGTCCGCTACATGGACGACCCGGCGCAACCGCGTTCACAGCCCCGCCCGCCTCGTTCGGATATGTCATCACTACGCGGCGATAACCCCTGAACAGGGATAGTTGTCCGTCACCAACCGAATTTCACTGGCCCCAGGCCACACCCAGGACACTAGGGAGAGTTCATGCGTATCCTTCTGGTCGAAGATGAAGCCCCGCTGCGGGAAACACTGGCAGCCCGGCTCAAGCGCGAAGGCTTTGCCGTCGATGCTGCGCAGGACGGTGAGGAAGGGCTGTACATGGGCCGCGAAGTGCCGTTCGACGTCGGCATCATCGATCTGGGCCTGCCCAAGATGTCGGGCATGGAACTGATCAAGGCACTGCGCGACGAGGGCAAGAAGTTCCCGGTGCTCATTCTTACCGCGCGTTCCAGCTGGCAGGACAAGGTGGAGGGCCTCAAGCAGGGGGCCGACGACTACCTGGTCAAGCCGTTCCATGTCGAGGAGCTTCTGGCCCGCGTCAACGCGCTGCTGCGCCGCGCTGCCGGCTGGAGCAAGCCGACCTTGGAATGCGGTCCGGTCGCACTGGACCTCGCCGCACAGACGGTCAGCGTCAATGGCAGCAACGTGGACCTCACCAGCTACGAGTACAAGGTGCTGGAATACCTGATGATGCATGCCGGTGAACTGGTCTCCAAGGCCGACCTCACAGAACACATCTATCAGCAGGATTTCGACCGCGATTCGAACGTGCTGGAAGTGTTCATCGGCCGCCTGCGCAAGAAGCTGGACCCCGACGGCGAGCTCAAGCCGATTGAAACCGTGCGTGGGCGCGGCTACCGCTTCGCGATTCCGCGCAGCAACGAGGGCTGAGCTGCAGCGATTGCATGATGTCAGGCCGTCTGTGGTTCTTTAAACGCTGGCGGCCGCGCTCACTGCAGGCTCGCCAGCTGCTGGCCGCCAGCGTCAGCCTGCTCGCCTTCCTGGCGATCGCAGGCTACGCGCTGGATGCGGCCTTTGCCGACACCGCCCGCGCCAACCTGCGCGAGCGGTTGAAGAACTACGCCACCGCGTACGCCGCCGGCATCGATTTCACCCGCGACCGCTCGCTGTACATCCGCGAGCAGCCGCCGGATCCACGGTTCGACGTGCCCGGCAGCGGCCTGTATCTGCAGGTCGTCATGCCCGACGGCAAGGGCAATTCGATGTCCGCCGAGGGTCCGATGCTGCCCGCCACCGGCGGTGGCATCCTCGCGCCGCGCCAGGAAGTGTTCGAAGGCCCGTTGCCCATGATCCAGATCGACGGCAGCGAGGGCTCCGTCTATCGCTACGGCCTGGGTCTGGTATGGGACGCCGACGCCGACCCCGCCACCGAATTCCCGTACACCATCTACGTGATGGAAGACTCGCGCGCGCTGGGTGCGCAGCTGCGTGTGTTCCGCGGCCGCGTGTGGTTCTGGATGGGCGGTGCGGGGTTGATCCTGCTGCTGCTGCAGACCGTCATCCTGCAGTGGAGCCTGCGACCCATGCGCCGCGTGATCACCGAGCTCACCAAGGTGCAGCGCGGTGAAACCGAACGCATGAGCGAGCGCCATCCGCGCGAACTTGAGCCGCTGACCGACAGCATCAACGCACTGATCGAAAGCGAGCGCGAGAACCTCGAGCGGCAGCGCAATACGCTGGCCGATCTTGCGCACAGCCTGAAAACGCCGCTGGCCGTGCTGCGCACGCAGCTGGACAGTGGTGCGCAGGACCAGGATCTGCGCGAAGAATTCGACGTACAGCTGCGGCGCATGAACAACCTTGTGTCCTACCAGCTGGCGCGTGCCGCCTCATCGGGTCACAAGCTGTTCTCGGCCCCGCTGCCGATCGAGTCCAATGCCGAGGAGATCGTGCGCGGGCTCGAGAAGGTCTACGCCACCAAGGGCGTTCTGTGCGAGTTCGATATCGATGAGGCCGCGCGCTTCCACGGCGAGCCGGGCGACCTGCAGGAACTGCTCGGCAATCTGCTGGAAAACGCCTTCAAGTGGGCCAACCGCCGCGTGCTGCTCACCGCCAAGCCGCTCACCGCGCCGGGCGTACGCCGCGCAGGGCTGGTGCTGTCGGTGGATGACGACGGCCCCGGCATCGCGCCCGAGGACATCGCCAAGGTGCTGCAGCGTGGCGTGCGCGGCGACGAACGCGTGCAGGGTCACGGCATCGGGTTGTCGATCGTGCAGGACCTGATCAAGGACTACCGCGGCGAACTGCAGGTGAAGCGTTCGCCGGAACTGGGGGGTGCCCGGTTTGAAGTGAAGCTGCCGCCGGGCCCCTAAAGGCCCAGCAACGCCGGAGGTTCGCCGTAGAAGCGCCGCAGATGCGCGGCCACCTTCGGCATTTCCTGTTCCAGCAGATCCGGTGCGGAGAAGTGGTATTCCGTGGCCACCGCGAAGAACTCGTCCGGTGCTTCAGCCGCATACGGGTCGATCACCGTGTCCTCATCCGCGTCGACCTGCGCGCACAGCGTCTCGTAGGCCCGCTGGAAATCGGCTGCCCACTGCTGCTGCCAGTCGCGCGGCAGCGGTGGAGTGCCGTCGAGCACGCCATCGAGCATGTCGATGCGGTGCGCCATCTCGTGCACCACCACGCAGGCCCCTTCGTGCGGATGCGCCAGCTCGGCCTGCACGTCCTGCCAGGACAGCAGCAGCGGCCCGGTATGCGACACCATGCCGATCGAGTCTTCTTCCCACTCGTGCAGCACGCCGTCCTCGTCCACTTCGCTCTGCGGCACGACGAACCCTTCGGGGTATACCAGCACCTGCGACCAGCCCTGCAGGCCGACCTCGCCCAGCTCCAGCAGGGGAAGGCAGCACAGGGTGGCGATCAGGACCGCGTCATCCAGCTCCAGTACCAGCTCGCCGACCGGCGTGATGGTCTTGCCATGCAGAAACGCCGCGCTCAGCGCCCGCAGGCGCGCACGGCGCGCGTCCGGCAGGCCGCGCAGCCACGCGGTGCGTTGGCAGGTGCGTTGCCAGGCGTCATCGGGAATGGGGCGCGGACCCGGCCGCAGCCACTGCAGCAACGACTGGATCAGCGGAACATGCCCGGCAGGAAGCTGTGCCATTTGGGTGCGCGCAGGCGCGGCAGCACGTCGTCATCGCCGCCGCCACCGGTGCTGCCGGCGGGATTCACGCTCGGTTTGTTGCTGGAGGGCGCGCTGTTGGCCGGCGGTGCGGCCTGGGCGGAACGCTCGCCTTCGGTGGTCGAGTACACGCAGCCACCCCGGCCCGGCTTGGTCAGTGCGTCAGACGCATGCGCTGCCATCGGGGCCATCAGCAGGAGCAGGCAATGGGCGATCGGGCGCATCGTCGACATC
>JAEWLO010000518.1 GCA_023457475.1 Pseudomonadota bacterium
TTTACCCAATCCCGCCATACCGGTCCCGCGGGCGGTGGGCCGGCCCACCCAGGGTTCGCATCAAGCGCCGTCTAGAACCGCTGCCATCCGATTCCCAGCAGCATGACCAGCACCCCCAATCCCGCCATTACGCGAGGTCGCCACCACTGACGTGGCCGCCCGCAGTCGATATCCGGGCGGGCGACCCGAACCAGTCCTTTTGGAAAGCCCTGTGCCCGCATCTGCGCGTCGCAGGCATCCACGCACGCACCGCAGGCAATGCAGTCCAGCAGGGGGCCACTGCGGATGTCGAGCTGCATCGGGCATGCCCTCACGCAGGCTCCGCAGTCCACGCAGTCACCCAGGCGATCATCGGCAAAGCGTGGCATCGGGCCGGCCAGTGCCGGATGCGCGGCACGGAAGGCGTAGTCACTGGCGCTGATCGCGTCGAGCAGGCCGCGTCCCCGCTGCTGCACGCTCCCCTGGCCAGCGGCCCGTGGGCCACGCGGTTCGGCACGGCGCACGTCGTAGCAGACCCGGGGCGTATCACTGTCGAACAGCAGCGGTGCCACGCGTGCATAGGGGCACAGGTCGATGCAGACCTGCTCGCGCAGGAAGCCGGCATTACCCCAGGTGGCCACGGCATAGAACAGCACCCAGAAGGTTTCCCAGCCACTCCAGCGTACCGGCCAGAATCCCTGCAGCAGCGTGTCGATGGGGCTGAAGAAGCCGACGAAGGTGATGCCCGTCCACAGCGCCACGGCCGCCCATGCCAGGTGCTTGACGATGGCCGCGCAAGGTGCCCGCAGATGGCGTGCACACGTCCGACCGATCCAGCGGAACAACCCGCTCCACAGCGTCTGCGGACACGCATGGCCGCACCAGCCTCGACCGGCCAGCGTGGTGACCAGGGCCAACGACGTGGTCAGTACCGCGATCAGGCCCAGCAACACCCCAAGGTCCTCCGGCCACAGGGTCCACCCGAACAGATCGAAACGGCGTCCGGGCAGGTCGAACAGCAATGCCTGGCGACCATTCCAGCGCAGCCACGGCAGGGCGTAGAAGCCCGCCAGCAGCGCCGCCGGAAGCAGCGCGCGCCAGCGCAGCCGGGAACTCGCCACCGGAGGAGGGGGCGGCGGGGGTGATGCGATCAGGTGCAGAGGCAGGCGGCGCGGCATGCTCAACCCAACGGAAGGTCGTCGTCGTCGCGGTACAGCGGTCGCAACAGATAACCGGTCACCGCGCTGGAGGCGGCCGTGACGGCCCAGAACATGAAGAAGCCCAGCGTGTAGCCAACCTCGCGGCTGAACGCATGCTGCGGAAAGGTGATGTCGCGCAGGCGCAGCGGGTCGACGAAGGCGAAGAACACCGTTGTTGACAGCCCGGCCGCCACGAAACTGGGCCACAGGATCGCGCCCCAGTGCCGGATCAGCCTTCGGCGTCCATCTGTCGTGGGTGTGTCAGATCGTCCGTTCATGCCTGCAGGCTAGGACCTGCGACAGCGCGCCACATTGATCCTGATCAAAGCACGGCGCATCATCCGCGCGACGTTGTGCCGCAATCGTAGCCGAGGCCCCCATGCAGGACCCTTCCGCCAGCGCGCTGCCCACTCTGTCGCTGACGCTGTGCAGCGAGGAGGAGGTCACCCGGCTGGTTCACGACTTTTATGCCCGGGTTCGCGAGGAGCCGCGGCTGGGACCGATCTTCAACGCGCATATCCTCGACTGGGACGCGCATCTGGCCCAGCTGGTGGACTTCTGGTCGGCCATGCTGCGCGGCACGCGCCGGTTCAGCGGGGCACCCATGCCCAAGCACATGGCCATGGACCATCTGGATCGCGATCTGTTTGACCGCTGGCTGACCCAGTTCGCCCTGACCACCGCCGAGTGCGGCAACCCGCCGATGCAACGCCTGGCCGATGACGTGGCCCGGCGGATCGGCGACACCTTCTGGCGGCGCTACCAGATGCTGCGCTGGCCGCAGATCCCGGTGGCCGGGCGGCCGCACCCCGGCGGGGCGTGTTGATCCGTCGGCCGGATTGATCCTGCTCAATGCGCGCGCCGGGCCGGCGCGGCACGCTGCCCCCATGGACACCTTCTCGCCTGCCGCCGCCGGCCTCGCCTGGCAGTTTGACCCCGACCTGCTACGCCGCCACGACCGTCCGGGACCGCGCTACACCTCGTATCCGACCGCGCCGCATTTCCACGATGGATTCGGTGAACGCGACCTGCGCGCGGCCATCGCCGCCAGCAACGCGCAGGCGCGTGCACTCTCGCTGTACGTGCATGTGCCCTACTGCACCAGCCCATGCTTCTACTGCGGCTGCAACCGGGTGATCACGCGCGACCCTTCCAAGGGCGCGACCTATGTGGCACGCGTGCTCAGCGAAGCGGACCAGATCGCGCCGTTGTTCGATGCATCGCGGGAAGTGATCCAGTTGCACCTGGGCGGCGGCACGCCCAATTTCCTGTCGGCCGCGTTGATGCGCGAGCTGATCGATGGCCTGCGTCAGCGCTTTTCCTTCAGCGAAGCGGCCGGTCGCGACTTTTCGATCGAACTCGACCCGCGTCATGTGCGCCGCGACGACATCGCAGTGCTGGCAGCGTTGGGTTTCAATCGCGCCAGCCTGGGCATCCAGGACTTCGATCCCACGGTACAGCGTGCGATCAACCGCGAGCAGGGCGTGGAGCCGACGTTGGAGGTGCTGCGTGCCTGCCGGGAATTCGGCCTGCATTCGGTCAACGTGGACCTGATCTACGGACTGCCGCACCAGACGCTTGATGGCTTCGCGCAGACCCTGGAAACCGTGCTGCGCGAACGACCGGATCGCCTGGCCATCTACGGCTACGCGCACCTGCCCAACCTGTTCAAGGCGCAACGGCAGATACCCGACGAGGCACTGCCGGGCCCGGAGCAGAAGCTTGCGCTGCTCGGGCTGGCGGTACGCCGCCTGTCGCTGGCGGGCTACCAGTACATCGGCATGGATCACTTTGCGTTGCCGGAGGAAGACCTGTCCCGTGCGCAGCGCGCCGGACAGCTGCACCGCAACTTCATGGGCTACACCACGCATGCGGACACGGACCTGGTGGGGCTGGGGGCCAGCGCGATCAGCCGCATCGGGGACAGCTACAGCCAGAATCCACGCGATCTGCCGGGGTGGGAGACGGCCGTGGACGCCGGGCGGCTGCCGGTATGGCGCGGACTGACGCTGGACGCCGACGACACCCTGCGCGCGGAGCTCATCGGCCAACTGATGTGCCAGGGCGAAGTGGATGGCCACGCGCTGGCCGCCCGCCACGGCGTGGTGTTCGAGGCCTACTTCAGTGACGCGCTGATCGCGCTGCAGGCGCTGCAGCACGATGGGCTGGCAGAGTTCAACGGCGGCGTGGTGCGGGCCACCGAGCAGGGCCGGCCGCTGCTGCGTCTGCTGGCGATGTGTTTCGACCGCTACCTGGGCAGGGCCGATCAACCGGTGCGCTATTCCCGCGCGATCTGAATCGCAGCGACGGGGCGACGGTCGCAATGGGGCGGTAGGGTCGGTCGTCAGACGACTGCCGATGGTGATGATCGGCTCTGTGACGCATGACGTTGATCGACGGAATCTGCGAACGGCATCTCTGCGTTTCAGCTCATGCGTCAATGCACCCACGGGCGCTATCGGCAGTCGTCTGACGACCGACCCTGCCGACCTCCAGCGTCCAACAACCACCCTAAACAGCGATGCCCGCAGAACGTGATGGTGCCCGGAGCCGGAATCGAACCGGCATGGGGTTTCCCCCGGCGGCTTTTAAGGCCGATGCGTCTACCAGTTTCGCCATCCGGGCGCGCGTGGCGGCGAGGATTGTAGCGGAATACCGGCCCGGTGCAGGTTCACTGCCGAAGGGCGGGCTTTGCCGCTAGCATGGCGGATCTTTCAATCACCGGGTTCCGGCCATGCTGCAGCTCTACATCGGCAACAAGAACTACTCCTCGTGGTCGATGCGGCCATGGGTGCTGTTGACCCAGTCGGGCATTCCCTTCGAGGAAGTGCTGGTCCGCTTTGACAGTTTTGAACCGGACTCGGCGTTCAAGCGCACGGCCGAGGCACTGTCGCCGTCGGGCCCCGTCCCGGTGCTGGTCGATGGCGCGCGGGTGATCTGGGATACGCTCGCGCTTGGCGAATACTTGGCCGAACGCTACCCCGAACATCGCCTGTGGCCACGCGACGAAGGCGAACGTGCATTGGCGCGCAGTGCCACCGCCATGATGCATGCCGGTTTCGGCGCGCTGCGCCAGCACTTCCCGATGAACATCGAGGCGCAGCTCCCCGCGGTCGGCGCGCGCGTGCTGCGCGAACAGCCGTCGGTGGTGGCCGACCTCCAGCGCCTCGTCGCGCTGTGGGAGCGCCTGCTGGCACGCCACGAGGGCGAACTGCTGTTCGACCACTTCACCATCGCGGACGCGTTCTACGCCCCGGTGGTCATGCGCTTGACCACCTATGCGGTCCCCGTAAGCCCGCGCGTGCAGCGCTACCTGGATGCCGTGCGTTCGCTGCCGGGGGTGCAGCAGTGGATCGCAGGTGGAGTGGCCGAGCACGACTTCCGGCCGTTCGAAGAGCCGTACCGCGACGCGCCGGACGCCAGCTGAACGGGCTGTGGCAGGGGTGACATCCGGCCTACGCCGGCGCGCCTGCGGGCTCGTACGCTCGGGGGACGGGTGACAGGAGCTGGTCATGATGAAGTGGATATCAGGGATGCTGTGGGTGGGACTGGGCCTCGGCATCGCGGCCCCGGCCTCCTCGCAGGACGCGCCGCCGTCCGCGCCGGTCGGCGAGGTGGTCGATCTCGCCCCTGTACTGGTGAGCGGCGTTCAACCGGGCCCGGGCATGTGGCGGGTGACCGCGCCCAACGGCAACACCCTGTGGATTCTCGGCACCGTGGCACCGCTGCCAGCGAAACTGGAATGGCGTGCCGACGAGGTGCAAGCGGTGATCGCCAGCGCCGATGCCGTCCTGACCAGCCCCGGCTGGAAGGTGGATGCCGACGTCGGATTCTTCCGTCGGCTGACCTTGATCCGACCGGCGATGCAGGCCGCGCACGACCCCGAAGGCCGGCGGCTGGAGGACATCCTGCCGGCCGAGGTGTATGCGCGC
>JAEWLO010000519.1 GCA_023457475.1 Pseudomonadota bacterium
CCCTCCCACCCTCACCCGCTCCACCCCGGCCGGTCCGGCCCGCAAGCTGATCCTGGCCACCGATCTGGATGGCACCTTTCTCGCCGGCGATGCCGCCGCGCGTCACCGCCTTTACCGGCTGATCGACCAGCACCCCGACATCGCGCTGATCTTCATCACGGGCCGCGGCCTCGAAGCAGTGATGCCACTGCTCTCCGACCCTGCGATTCCCCGCCCCGACTATGTGGTCTGCGACGTAGGCGCAACCGTGGTCGATGGCCGCACCCTGCAACCGCTGCAGCCCCTGCAGTCGATGATCGACGCACACTGGCCGGGCGAGCAGGTGGTCGCGGCCGCGATGCGTCCGTTTACCGCGCTGCAGCGCCAGGATGTTCCGCAGGAACGTCGCTGCTCCTATTTCTGCGACCCGGCCACGCTGGCTCCGCTGCGCAGTGAGATCCAGGCGGCCGCACAGGCGCTGGGCTGCGACGTGCTGTATTCCGCCGACCGTTACCTGGACATTCTGCCGCCGGACACGGACAAGGGCCGCACCCTGGCAGCACTGGCACGGCTGCTGGAACTGCCACGCGAGCGCATCCTGGTGGCCGGTGACACACTCAACGACCTGTCGATGTACACCTCCGGCTTCCGCGGTGTCTGCGTGGGCGAGTCGGAGCCGGCACTGACCGAAGCGACGGCGGATCTGGCCCACACTTACCACGCCCAGGCACCTGGCTGCGGCGGCATTCTCGAAGCGATCGAACACTTCGGCCTGCTGGCCGCCGATGACGCGTACTGGAAGCCGCCGGTGGTCGCGCCGGCCGAAGGCGCGGATCTGGTCATGGTCTATCACCGCATGCCGTTCGACGAAATCATGGAAGACGGCGTGCTGGTGCAGCGCCCGCCGCGCTCGCCCAACGGCATCATCCCCTCGCTGCTGAGCTTCTTCGAAGGCGGCCAGAAGGGTTCGTGGGTCGCCTGGGGCATCGACGACCCCAAACAGCGCGGCCCGTTCCAGACCCACATGCCAGTGGATGCGCAGCGCTACCCCACCCTCACTGCCGCGCGCGTGCCACTGACCCGGCAGGAAGTGGACATCTTCTACAAGCGCTTCTCCAAGGAAGCGTTCTGGCCGATGCTGCATGTGTTCTGGGAGCGCGCGCGCTTCCGCGAGGACGACTGGCAGGTCTTCCTCAAGGTGAACCGTCGCTTCGCCGAAGCCACCGCCGCCGAAGCCGCGCATGGGGCCACGGTGTGGATCCACGACTACAACCTGTGGATGGTGCCGGCCACCCTGCGTGAGCTGCGCCCGGACCTGAAGATCGCCTTCTTCCACCACACCTATTTCCCCTCCGCCGATGTGTTCAACGTGGTGCCCTGGCGGCGCGAGATCATCGGCAGCCTGCTGAGCTGCGACTACATCGGGTTCCATATTCCGCGCCAGGTGGAAAACTTCGTGGACGTGGTGCGTGGCGCGATGCCGGCCGAGCGGCTGGCGTGGGAAAGCTGTGCGCCGCGCTTCCTCACCTACGGGTGCGCGGTAGGGCTGGACACCATGACCACACGGTTGCGTGTCGGCGACCGCGAGGTCGCGCTGGGAGCGCACCCCGTGGGGACGGACCTGCGCCGCATCCACGGCGTGCTGGCGAGGCCTTCGGTCCGCAACGACATCTTCAAGCTGCGCCGCGAGATCGGAGCGCGCAAACTGGTGCTTTCCGTGGAGCGGCTGGACTACACCAAGGGCACGCTGGCCAAGCTGGAAGCATTCGAGCGGCTGCTGGAGCAGCATCCGGATCGCCAGGGCAAGGTCACATTGTTGATGGTCTGCGTGCCTGCCGCGCGCGAGATGACCGTGTACCGCACGCTGCAGAACCAGATCGAACAGGCGGTGGGCCGCATCAATGGCCGCTTCTCGCGGCTGGACTGGACGCCGGTGCGCTTCTTCGCGCAGGCGCTGCCGTTCGAAGAGGTGGTGGCACATTATGCCGCCGCGCAGGTGATGTGGATCACCCCGCTTCGCGATGGGTTGAACCTGGTGGCGAAGGAGTTCGTTGCCACGCACGGCATCGAAGGCAGCAACGGCGTGCTGGTGCTGAGTGAATTCGCCGGCGCGGCCGCTGAGCTCAAGGGGGCGGTGCTGACCAACCCGCATGATCCGGCCGACCTCACTGCCGGGCTGCTGCAGGCGCTGTCGATGCCGGAGGAAGAAGCCGGCGGACGCATGCGGCAGCTGTTCGGCAGCGTGGAGTACTACGACGTTGACCGGTGGGGACGGGAGTTCCTGGAGGCCGTGCAGGGTTCGGATACTCCGTGACGTGGCCGCGTGGCTCCGGCTCCGCGTGGGACACGCAGGGCGTGTCACTACGCGGTGCAACCTTTGACGTAGAGCCACGCCCTGCGTGGCTTCGCGGTGTCCGATCGGAGAGCAGCCACGCAGGGCGTGGCTCTACGGCCGGGTCCTGATCAGTCTTTCCGCAATCACCGCCGCCTGCCGCAGCACATCGTTGCGGCCGGCATCATCCACCGTTGCCCCTTGAAGGTAGGTGGTCAACACCCACGGTGCCCCGCCGGCCATCGGCCACAGGATGGCGATGTCGTTGGTGGTGTCCTCGCCATTGCTGCCGGTCTTGTCCCCGACCCGCCACGCCTTCGACAGCCCGGCGCGCAGGCGCTGATCGCCGGTCTCATTGTCGATCAGCCAGTCGGCCAGCTGCAGCCGCGAAACCGGCTTCAGCACCTCGCCCAACACGAAGCGCTGCAGGCTGGCCGCCATCGCGGCCGGACTGGTGGTATCGCGCGGGTCACCCGGCGCGAAGAGGTTCATTTCCGGCTCGAGGCGGTCGTTGCGGGTGACGGCATCGCCATTGGCACGCAGGAACGCGGTCACGCCGGCCGGCCCGCCGACCACGCCCAGCAGTAGATTCGCTGCCGGGTTGTCGCTGGTCACCATGGTGGCGCGGCACAGGTCGCGCACGGTGAGGTCCTTGCCGACGTGCCGCTTCGTCACCGGCGCGTGCGAGAGCATGTCCTGCGCACTGATCGGCAGGCGGCGGTCGAGCGACAGGGTCCCCTGGTCGGCCAGGTGCAGCACGCAGGCGGACAACACGAACTTGAACGTGCTGCACATGGGGAAGCGTTCGTCCTGGCGGTGCCCGCTGCGCTGGCCCGTGGCGGTGTTCAGCAGGGTCACGCCGAGGCGGCCGCCGCTGGCTTTTTCCAGGGCGGCGAAGTCGGCGGGCTGGGGGCTGGGTGCGGACAGGGCGGTTGGCGGGGCCTTGGCCAGGGCGTTGGCGGCGAGGGTCGAAGCGATCGCGGCTCCGGTCAGCTGCAGGAAGTGGCGTCGGGCGAGCATCGGGCTGTCTCTGTTAGGGCAGGCCTGCAGTATTGGGGGCGGTGAGGGCGTCCACCAGCGAGCATTTTCAGCGGGAGGCATAAGCTCCATTCATGCCTTTGTGCAATGACCGGCATTACGGGGGGCCGGCCAACGGCCGGCGCTACCGGGATCTGCACGACCGGCGCACGGGGTTTGCACGGCCGAGGGACGGGATTCGTACGGTCCGTGGGCGGGGATTGGTACGATGACGCATCACTTCCGCTCACGGCTTCCGGCATGCTTCGGCCCCAGCTTCCTTTGAATGCCCTGCGCGCCTTCGAGGCCGCCGCCCGGCACCAGAACTTCACCCGTGCGGCGCTGGAGCTGTGCGTCAGCCAGGCGGCGTTGAGCCATCAGATCCGGGGGCTGGAGGAACGGCTGGGCATCGTGCTGTTTCACCGGCTGCCCCGGGGCGTCGCACTTACCGACGAAGGGGCGCGGTTGTATCCCGTGCTCAACGAGGCTTTCGACCGGATCTCGGCAGGCCTGGACCGCTTCGGCACCGGCCAGTATCGCGAGGTTCTTGGACTGGGCGTGGTAGGCACATTCGCCACCGGCTGGCTGCTGCCGCGGCTGGCGGATTTCAACGCGCGCCATCCGGATATCGAGCTGCGCGTGCAGACCCACAACAACCGCATCGACCTGGCCGGCGAGGGACTGGATTTCGCCATTCGCTTCGGGGATGGCGACTGGCAGGGGCAGGTCTGCACGCCGGTGCTGGACGCGCCCTTCGCGCCGGTATGCGCGCCGGTGTTCGCGGCGACACTGCGCGCCCCGTCAGACCTCGGCCGCGTCCCGCTGCTGCGCTCCTATCGCAGCGACGAGTGGCCGCGCTGGCTGCAGGCCGCAGGCATACCCGCGCTGGAGGCACGTGGTGCAATGTTCGATTCATCGCTGACGCTGGCCGCCGCGGCCGCGTCGGGTGCCGGCGTGGCGCTGCTGCCACTGCGGATGTTCGAGCAGGATCTGGCGCAGGGTCGGTTGGTGCAGCCGTTCGCGCACACCCTGGACCTGGGCCGCTACTGGCTGACGCGGCTGCGCTCACGCGCCGAAAGCGAGGCCGGAAAGCGGTTCAGGCTTTGGCTGGAAAATGCAACGTAGAGCCACGCCCTGCGTGGCTTCGCGGTGCCCGGGTGACGCGTAGTGTCACGCCATGCTTGTCACCGCGGTACCCGAACGAAACGCAGCCACGCAGGGCGTGGCTCTACGGTCCTTCCGGCACCGTGCAGGACACGCATGGCGTGTCCCTACGCAGCCGCCCGGCGTCAGGCCATCAGCTCCATCCACGCCGCTTCGGCCTTTTCCAACTGCTGCGCGGTCGTTTCGCGATCCCGCCCCAGCACCGCCATACGGGTGGCGTCGGCGTAGTTGGCCGGGTCGGCCAGCTGCCGGTCGAGCTCGGCCACGCGGCCTTCCAGTTCGTTGACCTTGGCCTCGGCGGCCGCCAACTTCACGGGATTGACCGTTTTGCGCGGTGCCAACGGCGGGGTCGGTGGCAGCGGCTCGGGTGCGGCGGCGGCCATCTTCTGCTTGGTCCCCTGCGCGGCCGGACGCGAACGCAGCCACGCCGCATATTCGTCCAGATCGCCGTTGAACGGCTCCACCACGCCGTCGGCCACGCGCCAGAAGGTGTCGCAGACCAGGCCGATCAGGTGGCGGTCGTGCGAGACCATCACGATCGCGCCTTCGAACGTGGACAGCGCTTCGGCCAGCGCTTCGCGCATTTCCAGGTCCAGGTGGTTGGTCGGTTCGTCGAGCAGCAGCACGTTCGGCTGCTGCCAGGCAATCATCGCCAGCGCCAGGCGCGCGCGCTCGCCGCCGGAGAAGCCGTCCACCGGTTCAAACGCACGGTCACCCGCGAAATTCCACTTGCCGAGGAAGTCGCGGAACGACTGGTTGTTCCCGTCCGGCGAGATCTCGCGGAAGTGGTCCATCGGCGACTGCCCTTCATGCAGCGACTCCACCGTGTGCTGGGCGAAGTAACCGATGCGCAGGTCCGGGTGCGCCGAGCGCTCGCCGGCCACCGGGGTCAGCTCGCCCACCAGGGTCCGCACCAGCGTGGTCTTACCTGCGCCGTTCGGACCCAGCAGACCGATGCGCTGCCCGGCCTCCAGGCCGAAGCCCACGTTGTGCAGGATCACCGCGTCCGGGCTGTAGCCGGCCTCGACGTCGTTGAGGCGGATCAGCGAGAACGGCAGCTTGGCCGGCGGCGCGAACTCGATGCGGAACTCGCGTTCGGCGCGCACCGCTTCGGTGCCGGTCAGCTTGGCCAGGCGCTTCATGCGGCTTTGTGCCTGGGTGGCCTTGCTGGCCAGCGCCTTGAAGCGGTCGATGAAGCTCTGCAGGTGGGCGCGCTCGGCCTGTTCCTTCTCATGCGCGATCTGCTGCTGGCGCAGCTGTTCGGCACGCTGGCGCTCGAAATCGGTGTAGCCGCCGGGGTACAGCTTGGCCCCGCCGCCATGCAGGTGCAGGGTGTGCGTGGCCACGTTGTCGAGGAACTCACGGTCGTGCGAGATCAGCAGCAGCGTGCCCGGATACTTGAGCAGCCACTGTTCCAGCCAGAACACGGCGTCCAGATCGAGGTGGTTGGTCGGTTCATCGAGCAGCAGCAGGTCGCTGGGCATCATCAGCGCGCGTGCCAGGTTCAGGCGTGCGCGCCAGCCGCCGGAGAACGTCGACACCGGGCGCGCGTGGGTTTCCGACGGGAAGCCCAGGCCATGCAGCAGCTTGCCGGCGCGGGACTCGGCATCGTAGGCCCCCATCTCGGCCATCTTCTGGTGCGCGTTGGCCACCGCCTCCCAGTCCTCCCGGGCGGTCGCCTCGGCTTCCTCGCGCAGCACGGCGGCCACCTCGGTGTCGCCCTCCAGCACGAACTGCAGCGCCGGGTCCGGCAGCGCGGGGGTTTCCTGGGCCACGCTGGCAATGCGGATCTTGCCGGGCAGGTCCACATCGCCCTTGTCCGCCTCCAGTTCCCCCTGGACGGCCGCGAACAGGCTGGACTTGCCGGCCCCGTTGCGGCCCACCACGCCCACGCGGTAGCCCGCATGCAGGGTCAGGTCGACGTTGGACAACAGCAGCCGCTCGCCGCGGCGCAAGGCGAAGTTACGAAGGGAGATCATCGAGGGGGTCCATATAACGGAATGGAATGTGCTGGTAAGCACCTTTCCTGCGACGCAATTCTAGCGTTAACGAATACTTGACGGGCCCCGATCGTGCGCGGAGGCGTGTTCTCCCCCACGCTCCCGCGCACCGGGCCTTGATTCAGCTACGTAAATGGCGCACCGCCAGCCCTCGCAGACCCGCCTGACCGCAGTCGTGCTGTCGCTCCCGGTGCCCAACCCCACCGGAGCCCCATCCTGATGAACCGCACCACCCCGCTCGCCGCCGCCGTTGCCGTCGTCCTCGCCGCTTCCGCATTCACCGCCACCGCGCAGACCGCGCCGGCCACCGCCAACACCCTGGACACCGTGATCGTCACCGGCACGCGCGTGGCCGACCGCACCGTGGCCGAATCGCAGTCGCCCATCGACATCGTCACCCCGGAAGCCCTCCAGGCCACCGGCACCACCGAGCTGGCGACCGCCCTGGCGCGCGCCCTGCCCTCGCTGAACTTCCCGCGTCCGGCGCTGACCGACGGCACCAGCGGCATCCGCCCGGCCCAGCTGCGCGGTCTGTCCCCGGACCAGGTGCTGGTGCTGGTGAACGGCAAGCGCCGCCACACCTCGGCCCAGATCAACGTCAACGGCAGCATCGGCCGTGGCTCCTCGGCGGTGGACATCAACGCCATTCCGATCAGCGCCATCGAGCGCGTCGAAGTGCTGCGTGACGGCGCCTCGGCCCAGTACGGTTCGGACGCCATCGCCGGCGTCATCAACATCGTGCTCAAGGGTTCGTCCGCCGGCGGCAGCCTGGCGCTCGACGCCGGCCAGTACTCGGCCGGCGACGGCAACCGCTACCAGCTGTCCGGCGACACCGGCATCGGCTTCGCCGACGGTCGCGGCAGCCTGCATGTGGCCGGGCAGATCCTGCAGCAGGACGAAAGCAACCGCGCCGGCCCTTACCAGGGCACCGCTCCGAACACCGGCAACTTCCCCGACATCGGCCAGACCACCTTCGTGGTCGGCGACCCGCAGGTGGACGCCACCGCGGCCTCGGCCAATGCCAGCTTCCAGTTCAGCGACCGGGTCTCGGCCTACGCCACCGCGCTGGCCAGCAACCGCGACATCACCTCGTTCGCGTTCTACCGCTCGCGCACCAACAGTGGCCAGGGCGCACTGCTCGCGCAGACCTATCCGGACGGCTTCGTGCCGAAGATCAACCAGTACTCCAAGGACCGTTCGCTGGTCGCCGGGGTCAAGGGCAACACCGAAAGTGGCTGGACCTGGGACGTGAGCTACAACCACGGCCAGAACACCATCGACTTCCACACCCGCAACAGCATCAACTACAGCCTGGGCGTGAACAGCCCGCGTTCGTTCTACGCCGGCAGCCTGGAGTACACCCAGGACATCGGCAACGTGGACATCACCAAGTCGCTCGACTGGGGCCTGGCCTACCCGGTCACGCTGTCCTTCGGCGGTGAGTACCGCCGCGAAACCTGGGAACAGGGCGCGGGCGAACTGAATTCCTACACCGGCACCGGTGCGCAGGGCTTCGGTGGCTTCACCCCGCTCAACGCCGTGGACACCGACCGCGACAACTACGCCGTGTACGCGGGCCTGGAAGCCGACTTCACCGACAAGTTCTCCGCCGGTGCCACCGGTCGTTATGAGGACTATTCGGACTTCGGCGACAAGTTCTCCGGCAAGCTCTCGGCCCGTTACGCCTTCACCGACAAGGTCGCCCTGCGCGCCACCGCGTCGTCGGGCTTCCGTGCGCCCTCGCTGGCCCAGCAGAGCTACCAGGCGGTAACCAGCACGATCGTCAACGGGGCCTTCGTCGAACGCGGCACCTTCCCCACCACCAGCGCCGCCGCGCAGGCGCTCGGGGCCAGCCCGCTGAAGGCGGAAAGCTCCACCTCCTACAGCCTGGGCCTGGTGCTGCAGCCGGTGGACCGTCTGTACCTGACCGTTGACGCGTACCAGATCGACATCGACGACCGCATCATCCTGTCCACCAACATCACCACCAACCCGGCCACCAACAGCCTGTTGACCGGCCTGGGCCTGCCGCAGGTGACCGCGTTCTCGTACTTCACCAACGGCGTGGACACCCGCACCCGCGGCGTGGACGCGGTCGCCAGCTACACCGTGCCGTTCAGCGCAAGCTCGTTGGAGCTGACCGCCGCCTACAGCTACAACGACACCGAGGTGAAGAAGTACATCGCCTCGCCGGCGGTGTTCGGTTCGCTGGGCCTTACCCAGTCGCTGATCGGCCGCGATGAAGTGGGCCGCATCGAAGACAGCTACCCGCGCGACAAGACGATCCTCAGCGGCACCTGGCGTTCGGACCACTGGGACCTCAGCCTGGCCGCCACCCGCTACGGCGAATTCACCGTGCGCAACTCGGCCACCCCGACCCGCGACCAGACCTACGGTGACTCGTGGGTGCTCGACGCCTCGGTGAGCTACAAGCCGAGCGCGAACTGGGCCCTCACCCTGGGCGCGGACAACCTGCTGGACGAATACCCGGACCGCACCGTGGACCTGCAGAACTCCACCTGGGGCATGCTGCCGTACAGCAACTATTCGCCGTACGGCTTCAACGGGGCGTACGTGTACGGCCGCATCACCTACAAG